>CALVNS010000011.1 GCA_944349855.1 uncultured Eubacteriales bacterium
TTTCCTTGCGTTTGCGTTTCTCTATTCTGTATCGTTTTCAAGGATCGTTTCTGTGCAGCTTGCAAAAGCTTTCCGCCGTCGCTCGCTGACAGCTTGATTATTATATCTCTTTCTCGCGCATCTGTCAAGGGCTTTTTCAAAGTTTTTTCATCTTTTTATGCCTGCCCTCGCTGGCGCCGCCGCTCGCGGATCTTGAGCTCGCTTCCCTGGTCGCTGGGCCGGTAGTAGCGCCGTCCGGCGACCTCCGGCGGCATGTAGTTTTGCGCGACGTAGTGCCCCGGAAAGTCGTGCGGATACTTGTATCCCACGCCAGAGCCCATGCGATCGCTTCCCTTATAATGCGTATCGCGCAGGTGCACGGGCACGGGTCCGAATCCGCCGCGCTGCGCGTCCTGCATGGCCGCATCCACCGCCGCGCTGACGCTGTTGGACTTGGGGCTCTCGCACACCGCGCAGATCGCCTGCGCGATGGGCAAGCGCGCCTCCGGCATGCCGACCAACTCCAGCGCCTGCCCGGCCGCGACGGCCTGCAGCATCGCCGTCGGGTTGGCCAGGCCCACATCCTCGCTGGCGTGGGCGATGATGCGCCGCACGATCAGCCGGGGATCGACGCCCGCATACGTCAGGCGCGCATACCACGCCAGCGCCGCGTCGCTGTCCGAGCCGCGCAGGCTCTTGCAGAAGGCCGAGAGCATATCGTAGTAGAGCGACTCGTCGCAGCGGATGACCGGCCTTTGAATCGACTCCTCCGCCACCTCCAGTGTGAAGCGCACGACGCCCTGCCCGTCCGGCGCTGTGGTGAGCGCGCCCAGCTCCAGCGCGCTCAGCGCGGAACGCACGTCGCCGTTGGCCACCTGCGCGATGTGGTGCAGCGCCTCGGGCGCAAGCTCGATCCGCTGCCCGCCCAGGCCGCGCTCGGG
Source organism: uncultured Eubacteriales bacterium (assembly GCA_944349855.1). Classification (GTDB taxonomy): domain Bacteria; phylum Bacillota; class Clostridia; order Christensenellales; family Aristaeellaceae; genus Beduinella. The sequence continues at coordinate 921 of CALVNS010000011.1, forward strand.
GTCCTTCAGCGCGCGCAGCATGGCGGTCTCCACATCCTCCTGCGAGAGCGGCTCAAACTGGAACACCCGGCACCGGCTGACGATCGCCGGCGTCATAGATATGAACGGGTTCTCCGTCGTCGAGCCGATGAAGCGCACGGTGCCCTTCTCGATCGCGGGCAGGATCGAGTCGGACTGGGACTTGCTCCAGCGGTGGCACTCATCCAGCAGCAGGTACGTCGCCTGGCCGTAGAGCGACAGGCGGTTTTGCGCCTCCTTGACGACCTCGCGCACCTCGCCCACGCCGCTGGTGACGGCGTTAAGCTGCACAAACGCCGCCCGCGTCGTATGGGCGATGATGGAAGCGAGCGTCGTCTTGCCGCAGCCGGGCGGCCCGCAGAAGATGCAGGAGGTCAGGCGGTCGGCCTCGATGGCGCGCCGCAGCAGCTTGCCCGGGCCGACGATGTGCCGCTGGCCGATGAACTCATCCAGCGTGCGCGGGCGCATGCGGTCGGCGAGCGGCTTGAGCCTCTCCCGCGAGGCGGTAAACAGATCGTCCATGTCGTTTCTCCTCTATCGTCATCTCATTGGCCGCCCGCGCCGCTCAACGCGTCCGCCAGCGTCTCGATGTTGTGCATCATGGCGTCCTCCCACGCGGTGCGGTCGCCCGACAGCGGGCCCGTCATCAACACGTCCAGCGCCGCGACGTCGTAGCCGGGCAGGCTGAGCAGCATCTGCGGCGCGGTGTCCTCCACGAGCACGACCGCGTCGGGATAGGGCGCAAGCAGCTCCAGCAGCGCCTCCTCGTCGCCCACGTACGGCTGCTGGCCGGGATCGCGCTCGACCGTCAGCACCACGTCCAGCCCCGCATCCAGCGCCAGATATGCGAGCGCCGGGTGCATCACCACGGCCTGCCGGCCCGCAAAGAACCCCAGCTGTTCATCCATGGCCGTCTGCACGCGCCCGACGGCCTCCATCGCCGCCGCCAGCGCCGCAGTGTACACGCCCTCGTTCGTCGGATCCAGCTGGCACAGCGCCGCGCTGACGCCGTGCACCACCTCGCCCCAGCGCGCGGGCGACAGCCACACGTAGGGATTGTCCGCGGGCTGCGTATCCTCGTCCGGGTCGAGGATGCGCCCCTCGATGCGCTCCACATCCGCGCCCGCGACGATCATCGGCTTCATGCCCTCCTGGGCCAGGTAGTTCAGAAAGCTCTCCAGCCCGCCGCCCAGCAGCGCGACGATATCCGCCTCCTGCGAGCGCAACAGGTCCGGCTCGCTGAGCGCATATGCCTCCATATACCCGCCCTGGGGCATGAGGAACATGTCCGTCTTCTGCGGGTCGCAGCCCGCCGCGATGCATGCCAGGTAGACCGGATAGCACGAGGCGCGCACATAGGGGAACGCCGCCAGACCGGCCGACGGCACGAGCAGCAGCAGGGCCAGCAGCGCGGCAAACGCCTTTTTCTTCATTTTGGTCGTCCCTTCTTTCTGCGGCGGGAGACTCCCGCAGACGGATTGGCACCATTATAACACGAACCCTTGCGGTTATGTTCCCGTTGTGATAAAATTTGTGCTATGGCAAGACCAGTGAAATGAGGGAGGGCTTTCCCATGGACAATTCGTCAGTTTCCGCGCCCAAGAAGCGCATCTATTCCGGCATCCAGCCGTCGGGCACGCCGACGCTGGGCAATTATATCGGCGCCATGCGCAACTGGAAACTCCTGGAGGACACGTACGATTGCATCTACGCCGTGGCCGACCTGCACGCCATCACCGTGCGCCAGGATCCGGCCGGGCTGCGCCGGCAGACGCAGGGGCTGATCGCCCTGCTGCTGGCCATCGGGCTCGATCCCAAGAAGAACATCCTCTACCTGCAATCTCACGTGCCCGCGCACGCGGAGCTGGCCTGGCTGCTCAACTGCTACACCTACATGGGCGAGCTCTCGCGCATGACCCAGTTCAAGGACAAGAGCCAGAAGCACGCGGACAACGTCAACGCGGGCCTGTTCACCTACCCGGTGCTGATGGCCGCGGATATCCTGCTGTACCAGACGGACCTGGTGCCCGTGGGCGCGGACCAGAAGCAGCACATCGAGATCTGCCGCGACATCGCGCAGCGGTTCAACGGCCTCTACGGCGACGTGTTCACCATTCCGGAGGGCTTCATCCCCAAGACGGGCGCGCGCGTCATGTCCCTGCAGGACCCCACGCGCAAGATGTCCAAGTCCGACCCCGAGGAGTGCTTCATCAGCATGCTCGACGCGCCGGACGCCGTGCGCCGCAAGATCAAGCGCGCGGTCACGGACTCGGACGCCTGCATCCGCTTCGACCCGGAGAACAAGCCGGGCGTGTCCAACCTGCTCTCGATCCTCTCCGCGCTCAGCGGCGAGACGCCGCAGGCCGCGGGCGAGCGCCTGGCCGGCAAGGGCTACGGCGAGCTCAAGCAGGAGGTGGCCGACGCGGTCGTGGCCACGCTCTCGCCCATCCAGGCGGAGTACGCCCGCATCATCAAGGACAAGGCGTACCTGGAGGGCGTCATGCGCGAGGGCGCGGAGCGCGCCGCACACATCGCCAACCGCACGCTGCAAAAGGCCATGAAGAAGATCGGCTACGTGCTGCCGGTCAGGTAAGCGCATCGGGACGGACGGCTTTCGCCGCCCGTCCTTTTTTGCGCTCCCTCCCGCCGCGCCACGTGTCAAGCGCCCCAATTGCGGCATCTTTGTGAACGAGGGACAATTTGGTTGCTTTTCATCTGTCGATACGGTATAATAAACACAGACAAGACGGATTTGAAGGCCGGCATAAAGAAAGATGCCGAAACACGACGCCAAAGGAGGCTTTCAAATGATCGTTCGTTTCATCACCAAGGATGCCCACGTTCCCCAAAACGTCCTGGACACGATGGAAAAAAGGCTCTTGCAGCGCCTGGGCGTTTACTATCGCGGCGAGGAAGAGGATGCCTCCACGATTGTGGTCAAGATCACCGAGCGCAAGGGGGTCTACAAGGTCGAGATCACCATGCCCTATGGCGGCCACCAGATGCGCACGGAGAACGAGGAGCGCGACCTGTCGCTGCCCGCGCTGGACAAGGGCATCGACATCCTCGAGCGCCAGATCAAAAAGCTCAAGACCCGCCTGAACCGCCGCCTGCGCGAGGTGCCCGAGCTCGCGCCCGAGGCCGACGAGCCCGAAGATGCCTTCGCCGTCGTCAAGGTCAAGCGCTATGAGAACAAGCCCATGACCGTGCAGGACGCCATCCTGGAGATGAACCTGCTGGGCCACGCGTTCTTCACCTTCTTCAATGCGGACAGCAAGCAGGTCTGCACGGTCTACCGCCGCAACGACGGGGACTACGGCCTGATCGAAATCGGATGACCGGCCCTGCGCCGGGAGGAGGCGATACCCCTTGAATCGAAGGCTGATCCTTTTGCTCGTCGTGCTGCTCGCGCTGCTGGCCGTCACGCTGGGCGCCATCTTTGTGTTCCATCCCCAGAGCCAGCAGGTGCCCCTGCCCTCGCCTTCCCCGGCCGCGACGGAGATCCCCGTCTACGCGCCGGGCGATGCGACGCCCAGCGAGATGGACGACCCGCTCGCCGGCCTGACCGAAGAGGAAATCGCCGCCCTGGCCATGAGCGAGGAAAACGCGGGTACGGAGGACTTCGGCAGCGGCTTTGCGGACGTCGCCGACGGCGCGACCACGGCCCCCATCGACTGACCTCCCGACGCTCCCCGCACGCAAGCGCAACGCCCCGTCTTCCATGCGAAGACGGGGCGTCTCTTTTTGAGCCCTGGCCGTGCGGTCGGCTGCCTGTTCGTTTCGGATGCGGATGACGAGCCCCCTCGCTCGTTCCCCCTCTTCTCGCACAGGGCTTTACTTTTCCTGGATGCGCTTTTTCAGGTCGTCGACGGTCGCGGCCATCTCTGAGGAGGATTTGACCATCTCCGCGATCTTGTCGCAGGAGTGCATGATCGTCGAGTGGTCGCGCTTGAACGCGTCGCCAATGCGCGGCAGGGACATCTCCGTCATCTCGCGCGTGAGGTAGATCGCCACCTGGCGCGGCAGCGCGATCTCGCGCTTGCGCTTTTGCCCGACGATGTCCGCGACGGACACGCCGTAGTATTCGGCCACCGCCTGCTGGATCAGCTCGCAGGTGATGCGCTTGGGGTCGCGCACGGACAGGATGTCGCGCAGCGCCTCCTCGGCCAGCTGCGCGTCGACGGAGCGGCCGGTGAGCGACGCGAACGCCTCCACGCGCGTGAGCGCGCCCTCCAGTTCACGGATGTTGGACTCGATGCGCGCGGCGATGAGTTCGAGCACCTCGTCGTCCACGGCGATGTGCTCGCTGTCGGCCTTCTTGCGCAGGATGGCCACGCGCGTCTCGATGTCGGGTTTTTGGATGTCGGCGATCAGGCCCCACTCAAAGCGCGAGCGCAGGCGCTCCTCCAGGCGGGCAATCTCCTTGGGCGGCTTGTCCGAGGAGATGATGATCTGCTTGCCCGCCCCGTGCAGCGCGTTGAACGTGTGGAAGAACTCCTCCTGCGTGGACTCGCGCCCCGCGATGAACTGGATGTCGTCGACCATGAGCACGTCCACGTTGCGGAAGCGGTTGCGAAACTCCACGTTCTTGTTGTTCTTGATCGCCTGGATCAGCTCGTTGGTGAACGTCTCGCTGGACAGGTACAGCAGGCGCATCGCCGGAAACTGCTGCTGGATGTAGTGGCCGATGGCGTGCATGAGGTGCGTCTTGCCCAGGCCCACGCCGCCATACAGGAACAGCGGGTTGTACGCCTCGCCCGGCGCCTCGGCCACCGCCAGCGACGCCGCATGCGCGAAGCGGTTGGAGTTGCCCACGACGAACGTGTCGAACGTCGACTTGGGGTTGAACATGTTCACGCCCGAGATCGTCAGCGCGTCGCTGCCCTCCTCGCGCCGCCGGCCCTGCCACGCGGCGCGCTCCTGCGGGGTCATGTACTCGATGGTCAGCGCGCGGCCCGCCACCTCCTGCACCGCGTTGGAGATCAGCTCCTGATAGCGGCCCAGGATCGTCTTGCGCATGAAGTCGCTGACGACCTCCAGGTACAGCCGGTCGTCCGCCAGCGCCACGGGCTTGAGCGAGGAGGCGATCCACGTCTTGTACGATACGTCCGGAAGGTCCTCGCGCAGCAGCACGGTCGCCTTCTCCCATATCTCTTCATAGTCCATCGAGTTCATCCTTCCCTTTCCGCTCTCCTGCGCGCCGCGCAGCCTGCAAGCCTATGCACACCCAGCTGCGCGAACCCTCCCGAAATGTGGAATCTGTGGATTTTTTGCACAGCACTTTCCACAACCTGTGGAAATCTTTCGCGAAACCACGTCTATGATACCAAAAAAACCGCCTGTTTTCAAGCTTTTTTCGAAGGCGTTCCGCTCGTCACCGCTGCACTTTTACACAGGTTTTCACAAAACTGTTGAAAACCCCTCCCCCACCGCTGGTGGTTTTTCGACGGTTTCTGCACAAGCGTTAGGCTCTCTGTGCGAAATCTGTGTAAAACGCGCCGCGCGGTTATGCATATTCATACATAACCGCGCGGAAAATACAAAAAATATTCAGTTTACAGGCCCGATCGCAGCGCGCCGTCCTCAACGCGCCAGCCCGTTCCCGAGGGCGTGAGCATCAGCGTGGCCGAGGCGAGCGCGCTGTCGTCCTCGCCGAGAATCTCCAGGGTGATGACGGGCGGCTGTGCCAGCTCGTCGGAGGTCAGCGGCTGGTTGGACCAGTATACCGGCCTGCCGTCGTTGATGAGCGAAACGCCGACCTCCTCGTAGCGTGCGCCCAGTGCGTCCCAGGCGATGAAGGAGCCCTGCGAAGCGGTGAAGCGGAAGCGGCAGGCGACGGGCAGGCCCTCCGCGTCGGAGAGGGCGGCCTCCAGCAGCAGGCCGGGCACGGCGGAGTCGAGGGGGGTGTAGCCGCGCATCGTCTGCAGCTCCAGAAGGCCCGCGCCGGTCTGGCACGAGAGGCTGACGAGCGAGTCGACGTCGCGCGCGTAGACGAGCAGGTCGGGCGTGTACATCGCGGCGATCATGCCGTAGCCGCCGTTTTGGAAGAAGTCGCCCAGCTGATACATGCGCCAGGCCTCGCGCTGATCGTCGGCGAGCAGGCCCTTTTCGACGATGAGGTCCTCCAGCTCGTCCAGAAAGGCCTCGTAGGCGGGCTGCAGTTCAGCCAGGTCCTCGGCGGTGAGCATGGGGCCGTCGGCGGCGAGCGCCCCGGGCGCCGATCCCAGCAGCGCAGCCAGCAGCAGCATACAAATCGCGCGTTTCACGGCGCATCTCCTCCTTCATTGGGCGGGTCATTCTTCGTCCTGCGCGGCCTCCTCCGCGGGCAGGTCGTCCGCGTCGACGAACATCACGATGTCCGACACGCGCCGCTCGTCGCCCGAGGACGGCATGTTGATGACCTCGCCCTCAAAGTAGAGCGTGGTCGAGCCGCCGCCGTCGAGGTTGAACGCAAATTGGGCGCCGTGCTTGAGGAACAGCTGCTGCAGCTCGGGCAGCGTGACGCCCTCGGAGTAGCCTTCGCGCCGGCCGTCGACGACGATCATGATGTAGTGCAGCGGGCCGATCTGCCCGATGGCCGTGCGCGGCTCGCGATAGGCCGGGTCGTCGGCCGTGCGGATGAAGAAGCTCCTGGGCAACTCGACCGCCTCGCCGTCCTCCACCAGCACCGGGCCAAACTCGAACGTCTGCCAGGTGCCGGCCTCGGCCAGCTCGTTGGCCACGAGGCCCTGCTTCTCGCGCCGGTCGGTCAGCGCGGACATGTTGCCCTCGCTGTCAATGATCAGCAGGTGGCGCGTGCTGTTCTGCTTGCGGTACAGCTCGCCGTTGCGCAGGATGATGCCGTTGGTATGGTACTTGTAAAAGTCCGCGTTGGCCGCAATGACCGGCTGGTGGCGGTCGGCAATGTCGGACACTGACTCGTACGCCGCGTTGCCGTACTTCTCGCCCGCGAAGGCCGTGCGCAGCTGATGCGGGTCGGATACGCGAATGTCGGCCAGGAAGTAGGTGACGTCCTCCTCCTGAATCTGCTCGACGGTGACGGTCAGCGAGTCACTCTCATAGGAAAGCTCGCCCGGTTCGTAGTGCTTGTAGGGGCTGGGCGCCTCCGTCGCCACGGGCGCGGCCGTCGCCGATGTGGGCAGTTCCCGCTCCAGCCCGGACTCCGCCTCCGCCAGGATGGCCGCTAGCGTCGATTCGGGCTCCACCGTCGGCCCGGGCAGCGGCTGCACGACGACCGTGTTTTGGCTCTCCAGCCAGCTGGCGTAGCGCTCGCTCACTGCGGGCAGGTCCTGCACGGGCCCGCTGCCCTGCGCGAAAAACAGTACAAGCAACACACACGCCGCAATCAGCGCGGGCGGGCGCGGGTTGAAGTGCACGCCGGGCCTGGGCAGTTCATAGTGGCGTTTGGGCAGGCTCTGCGTGAGGCGCCGGTTCAGGCGGCGCTGCGGATGCGCCCCGCGCCGGGGGGCTTCGTCCCTCGTGCGCCGCGGCGCGTCGGTGACGGGCGCGGGCGCCTCCTGTTCGTGCGGCGCGTCATACCGGCGCCTGCGCTGCGTACGGTCCAGTCGATCCAAGTGCGTTTCCTCCAGCGCGGCGGCCCTGCACGGCGGCACGCCGCCGTCGATATCGTCTTGCCGCGCATGTCAGGCGGCGTTCCCCTCCGGCGGACAACAAAATCCGTATTTACCATCATAAAGTCCGCCCGCCCAATTGTCAATACCGCGCCGTGCGCGTCCGCCAGGCGGTTCCCGGCTCATCTGTGGAGTAAAAAAGCCATTTTGAAAGCTTTTTTTTGCAAAAAGGGTTTTGATGAATTCGTTTTTTGCTCTTTTTCCTTGACAAGTGGCGTAAAGCGTGTAAAATAGGGCTTGACAGAGCGTACAAAAGAAACCCAAGGAAAGGAAGCGAGCGCAATGCGGGAAATTCAGGTATCGTACCTGAACCACAGCGGCTTTCGCGTGGTCGTGGACGGACTGTGCATGGTGTTCGACTACTGGCCCGGCGAGGATGGGCAGCGCGGCAAGCTCACGCGCGCGGACCTGGCCGGCTACGACCAGGTGATCGTGTTCGTCAGCCACGGGCACCCGGATCACTTCACGCCCGAGATCTACGACTGGATGGAGCCCGGCCGCGTGCACTACGTGCTCGGCTTTGACGTGCCCGAGCCCTATCTCGGCCACCGGCTGCGCCCCGGACAGGAGCTGCGCGTGGCCAGCGCGTTCGTCACCGCCTATGATTCGACCGACGCGGGCGTGTCCTTCCTGGTGCGCTGCCATGGGGCGACCATCTTCCACGCGGGCGATCTGAACCTGTGGCACTGGCGCGACGTGTCCACCACCCGCGAGATCGAGGCGGCGGAGCGCGCGTTCCATGAGGCGGTCAAGCCGCTGGAGGGCCTTTCCATCGACGTGGCCTTTTTCCCGGTCGATCCGCGCCAGGGCAGCATGTACGACGCGGGCGCAGGCTACTTCGCCATGGCCGTCAAGCCGCGGCTGATGATCCCCATGCACTTCCAGGGCCGCGACGACGTCGCGCTCGAGTTCGTGCGGCTCAACCGCTCCCGCCGCACGGAGATGGTCGCGCTCACCCGTCCGTTTGCCAGCACCGCCTACATCCTGCAGGAAAACGCGCCGGAGGAGGCGAATCCTTCCCAGGAGCCCGCGCCCGAAGCGCCGCAGGCGCAAGACGCGCCCGCCCAAGCGGACGAAGCCCACGAAACGGAGGAATGAGCATGCAATTCACCATGGCCCACGCCAACTTGAACGTGCTGGACCTGCCGCGCAGCATCGCCTTCTATGAGGAGGCGCTCGGCCTGCGCGTGCAGCGCGACAAGACGGCCGACGACGGCAGCTTCCGCATCGCCTTTCTGGCCGATGGCCGCTCCGGCTGCTGCCTGGAGCTGACCTGGCTGCGCGACAAGCAGACCCCCTACGACCTGGGCGACAACGAGTCCCACATCTGCTTTGTGGCGGACGACTACGAGGCCGCCCACGCGCATCATGCCCAGATGGGCTGCATCTGCTATGAAAACCCGAAGATGGGCCTGTATTTCATCAACGATCCGGACGGCTACTGGATCGAAATCGTCCCCGAGCGCAGATAACTCGCCGCGCCATTCACAGGGCCGCGACATGCTCGCGGCCCTGTCTTTTTTTACAAATGGCTTGCTTTTCTGTGATAAAGCGATATAATATAGAATAATCCCTTTGAGGAGGACGAATCACCATCCAGGAAAAGGAGGCTACATCATGAAACGCGTGTACAACTTTTCTCCCGGCCCTTCCATGCTCGCCCTTCCCGTGTTGGAGCAGGTGCAAAAAGACCTCGTCTCTTACGGCGACACCGGCATGTCCGTGATGGAGATGAGTCACCGTTCCAAGATGTACCAGGCGATCTTTGACGAGGCCGTCGCGCTGCTGCGCAAGCTGATGGACGTGCCGGACGGATACAAGGTGCTCTTCCTGCAGGGCGGCGCGACGCAGCAGTTCTCCGCGGTGCCGCTCAACCTGATGCAGCATGGCCGCGCCGACTATGTGGACAGCGGCAACTTCGCTCACCTGGCGTCGGTGGAGGCGCAGCGCTACGGCGAGGTGCGCATTGCGGGCACGTCGCGCGCGGATGGCTACACGTACGTGCCCGACGTCGACGTGTCGCCCGAGGCGGACTACGTGCACATCACCACAAACAACACGATCTACGGCACGCGCTACACGCAGCTGCCCGATACGAAGGGCGTGCCGCTGGTGGCGGACATGTCCTCCAACATCCTCTCGGAGGTCTACGACGTGGCGCGCTTTGGCGTCATCTACGCGGGCGCGCAGAAGAACATCGGCCCGGCGGGCCTGTGCGTGCTGATCGTGCGCGAGGACCTGCTCGGCCGCGCCAACCCGCTGTGCCCCAAGCTGCTCAACTGGCAGGTGCAGGCGGACGCCGACTCGATGTACAACACGCCCAACACGTTTGCCATCTACGTGGCGAAGCTGGGCTTTGAGTGGCTGCTCGCGCAGGGCGGCGTGTCCGCCATCGAGCGCGTGAACGTGGAGAAGGCGCAGCTGCTCTACGACTTCCTGGACGAGAGCCGCCTGTTCAAGCCCACGGCGCAGCGGGCGTTCCGCTCGCGCATGAACGTCACGTTCGTCACGGGCGATGCGGACAAGGACGCGCAGTTCGTCAAGGAGGCGACGGCGGCGGGCCTGGTCAACCTCAAGGGCCACCGCTCGGTCGGCGGCATGCGCGCGAGCATCTACAACGCCATGCCCGTGGAGGGCGTGCGCGCGCTGGTCGACTTCATGAAGCGCTTCGAGGCGCAAAACGCATAGGGGAGGCGACGGCATGTATAAGATCCTGACGCTCAATGCGATTTCGGACGTCATCTACGCCCAGCTCGGCGAGGGATATGCCGTCTCCGCCGGGGAGACCCAGCCCGACGCCGTGCTCGTGCGCAGCGCATCCATGCACGACATGGAGCTGCCCGCGACGCTGCTGTCCATCGCGCGCGCGGGCGCGGGGGTCAACAACATCCCCATCGACCGCTGCTCGCAGGCGGGCGTGTGCGTGTTCAACACGCCGGGCGCCAACGCCAACGCCGTATGCGAGCTGACGCTGGCCGGCCTGCTGCTGGCCGGGCGCGACGTCATCGGCGGCGTGCAGTGGGCGCAGACGCTCAAGGGTCAGGGCGACGCGGTCGAAAAGCTGGTCGAGAAGGGCAAGGGCCGCTTCGCCGGGCCGGAGCTGCTGGGCAAGCGGCTGGGCGTCGTCGGCCTGGGCGCGATCGGCGTGCGCGTGGCCAACGCCGCCGCGGCGCTGGGCATGCAGGTCGTCGGCTACGATCCGTCGATCACCGTCGACCACGCGTGGATGCTCTCCCAGCACATTGGCCGCGCCAAGTCGCTGGAGGAGCTGCTCGAGACCTGCGACTATGTGACGCTGCACCTGCCGCTGACCGACGCCACCCGCGGCATGATCGGCGAGGCGGCGCTCGCGCGCGCCCGCAAGGGCCTGCGCCTGCTCAACTTCTCGCGCGCCGGGCTCGTCGACGGCGAGGCGATGCGCGCTGCAATCGAGCGCGGCGCCGTCGCGCGCTACGTGGTCGACTTCCCCACAGACGACATGCTCGGCGTGCCGGGCGTGCTGTGCATTCCGCACCTGGGCGCCTCCACCCCCGAGTCGGAGGAGAACTGCGCCGTCATGGCCGCACGCCAGACGCGCGACTACCTCGAGACCGGCGCGATCCGCAACAGCGTCAACCTGCCCGAGGTCGCGCTGCCGCCCGTCTCCAAGCCGCGCCTGTGCCTGATCCACCGCAACATCCCCAACGTCCTGGGCGCGATCACCGCGGCGGTCTCCGCGCAGCGTCTGAACATCTCCGACCTGTGGAATCGCTCGCGCGGGGCCATGGCCTATTCCGCGCTCGACCTGGACGCCATGCCCGCCGATCCCGCCGCGCTGGAGCACGCGCTGCGCGGCGTGGAGGGCATGCTGCGCGTGCGCATGCTCGCGCCGTAAATCCCAAGCCCCAAAATGCACGGCTCCGAACCGCTCTCCCCGCCGTCGCGGGAAAGCGGTTCGGGGCCGTCTCTGTCACTTGATCGTCCGCCCCTTGCGGAAGGAGAAGAGCGCGCCGCCGGCCATTTCGCTGGCGCGCTGGCCTCTGTGCGCCTGTATCGCCGGGCGCGCCTCCCGGCGCGGCGTCTCAGAGATGTGCGGCGCATCCGGGGTATCCGGCGCACCGATCACGCCCGCGCGCACCAGCGCCAGGCGCGCGCAGGCCGGGCCCACCAGCTCATAGAGCACCGCCGAGGAGAGGATGACCGTCGAGAGCAGCGCGCCCAGCGACGGCGAGAGGATGCGCTCCCCCAGCGCCGCCAGCCCGATGGAGACGCCCGCGTTGGGGATCAGCGCCAGGCCCAGGTACTTGCGCACCTGCGGCGTGTCGTTCGTCAGCGTGGCGCCCATGCCCGCGCCCAGCAGCTTGCCCAGGATGCGCACGAAGAAGTAGGCCAGGCCGATCACGCCCGCGCTCGCCAGCGCCGGCACCTCCAGGCGCATGCCCGACACCACGAAGAAGACCGTCAGGATCGGCGGGGTGAAGCGGTCCACCTTCTTGAACAGCGTCTCGCCCTTGGACACGTTGGCGTGCACCGCGCCAAAGACCATGCACGACAGCAGCGGCGAGATGTTCACCGCCGAGCACACCCCCGCGATCTCCAGCAGCATGATCACCGCCAGCAGCAGCCGGTTGTACGCCGAGTGCACCCGGCGCAGCAGCACCTTGAGCAGCAGCGCCAGCCCAACGCCCAGGCCGATCGCCAGCACGTTGTACACGATGGGCAGCGCGACCGTCGCCGCCATGGGCCCCGTCGCGCTCTCCGACATCTGCGCGATCGCCGCGCACACGCTGAAGGCCAGCAGCGACACCGCATCATCCAGCGCCACCACCTGCAGCAGCGTCGTCACGAAGTGGCCCTTTGCCTTGTACTGGCGGATCGTCATCAGCGTCGAGGCCGGCGCCGTCGCCGACGCGATCGCGCCCAGCAGCAGCGAGAAGGACAGCGGCAGGTGGAACGCCCCGCGCATGACCAGCACCACCAGCGCACCCGCGACCAGCGACTCCATCGCCGTCAGCACGAAGATGCGTACCCCGCTGCGCCGAAGCGACGACCACTTGAAGTACCGCCCCGTGCCGAACGCGATGAACGCCAGCGCAATGTCCGTGATGAAGCCCATCGAGCGGATCATCTCGCCGTCAACCAGCCCCAGACAGTACGGCCCGATGAAGATGCCCGCCAGGATATAGCCCGTCACGTTGGGCAGATGCGCCCGCTTCGTCAGCCGGCTGACCGCAAAGGCCGCCAGCAGCGTCGTCGCCAGGCACAGGATCACCCGGGACGTATCGTTCAGCTGCAGTGCAAACATCGACATGTATATCGTCTCCCTTCCGACCGCCCGCATCCGGCGGCCCCTTGCGATGCACTTGATTATAGGCCGCCAAAATGTTAAAATCAAATTATAGTTTTTTGACCTATTATAAATTTAATTGATAATCAGGAGAAACGCCATGATCGATCCGAAGATTCGCACGCTGCTCAAGCTCGAAGAGCTGGGCTCCTACTCCAAGACCGCCGCAGCCCTCTCGCTCACGCAGCCCGCGGTCAGCCACCACATCAAGCTGCTGGAGCAGGAATTCGGCATCCAGATCTTCGTCAAGGGCAAGCGCAAGCTGAAGGCCACGCCCGAGGGCGAGGTGCTTTTGAAATACGCGCACCGCGCCATCGCCCTGTCCGAGCGCGTGCATCGCGCCATCGAGGACTGCCAGCGCGCCGTGCGCACCCTGACCGTGGGCATCACCCCCACGGCCAGCGACATCTTCGTGCCGCAGGTGCTGGCCGCCTACTGCCACAACCACCCCGAAACGCACATCCAGATCGTGCGCGGAAGTATAAAAAAAATTGATACAATGCTAAAATTTTATGAAATCGATTTTGCGATCGTCGATGGCATCCTGCCCGGCGACCACTACCGGCAGGTGCTGATGGGCACGGACCACCTGTGCCTGATCGTCTCGCCGAAGCATCCGTTCGCCTCCCGGCTGAGCGTCTCGCTGGATGAGCTGCAGCGCGAGCCACTGGTGCTGCGGCCCAAGTCGACCGGCACGCGCAAGCTGATCGAGGGCTATCTGGTCAGCCACGGCTACAGCCTGCAGGACTTCAACGTCATGATGGAGGTGGACAGCGTCTCGACGATCAAGGACATCGTGGAGGCCAACCTGGGCATCTCGATCATCTCCTACGGCGTGTGCCGCGAGGAGCAGCAGCAGGGGCGGCTGATCGTGCGGCCCATCGAGAACTGCCGCATGGTGCGCCAGGTGAACATGGTCTATCCGCAGGACTTCGAGCATCCGGAGATTCTGGAGGAGATCCAGCGCGAGTACCACAGCCGCGTGGAGTGAGCGCATCCCAAAAACAAAAAAAGCGCCGCGGATGGTTGACATCCGCGGCGCCCTGTGCATCCGCTCAGCGCTCTACGCGCCCGGAGCCGGAGCCCTTCTTGAGCGCCTCAACCTCCGCGACGGACACGAGGTTGAAGTCGCCGTTGATCGTGTGCTTGAGGCAGGAGGCCGCCACCGCGAACTCCAGCGCGTCGCGCTGGTTGTCGTAGGCGTTCAGGCCGTAGATCAGGCCGCCGCCGAACGAGTCGCCGCCGCCGACGCGGTCGACGATGTCGGTGATGGCGTACTTGCGCGAGACGTAGAACTCCTGCCCGTCGTAGATGCACGCCGCCCAGTAGTTGGTGTCCGCGCTCTTGGACTCGCGCAGCGTGATGGCCACGCGGCTGACGTTGGGGTAGCGGTCCATGGCGGTGCGGGCGATGCGGCGGTACACGTCCGCGTCCAGCTCGCCGCTCTCCACGTCGCTCTCGGCGCGGATGCCCAGCGCCTTCTGGAAGTCCTCCTCGTTGGCGATGATGGTGTCCACGTAGCGGACCAGCTCGCCCATCACCTCGTCGGCGCGCTTGCCGTACTTCCACAGGTTCTTGCGGTAGTTCAGGTCGCACGACACGTGCAGGCCCTTGGCCTTGGCCGCCTTCACCGCCGCAAGCGACAGATCCGCCGCGCTCTGGGAGATCGCCGGCGTGATGCCCGTGATGTGGAACCACGTCGCGCCCGCAAAGACCGCGTCCCAGTCGATGGCGTCCGGCGCGGCCTTGGCGATGCACGAGTCCGCACGGTCGTAGATCACCTTCGACGGGCGCTGGTTCGAGCCCGTCTCCAGGAAGTAGATGCCCATGCGCCCGGGCACCAGGCGGATGTTGGACACGTCCACGCCATAGCCGCGCACCGTGCGAAGGCACGCCCGGCCGATGTCGTTGTCCGGCAGCAGCGTCACGAACGCCACGTCCATCCCGTAATTGGCCAGCGACACGGCCACGTTCGCCTCGCCGCCGCCAAACGTCGCCTCCAGCGCGGGGCTTTGGAAGAAGCGCTCGAGCGCGGGGCTCTTGAGGCGGAGCATGATCTCGCCGAATGTGATGACACGGGGCATGGAAACCTCTCCTTTTCTGCGGCCCAGGGCCTTTTGTATATGCCCATTATACGGGGCCCCTGCATCCGTGGCAAGAGCGTTTCGTGCTGTGCGTTCACAATGGAGAACGATAGTCCTATTTATAAACGCTGCTGGACGCGCCGTGCGCCGCATGCTATAATGGGCGAAAAGCGCATGGAGGCTTCGCGATGGACGTGCTGATCGGAACGACCAATCCCTCAAAGGTACAGATGTTTGAGCGCATGTTGCGGGGGCATGGCATCACGTTTCTGACGTTGGGGGATCTGAGCGTCTCACAGGAGCCGCAGGAGACGGGCGCGACGCCGGAGGAAAACGCGCGCATCAAGGCCGCGTTTTACGGGCGCATCCATCCGCGCGTGATCTGCAACGACTCGGGGCTGTACTTTGCGGCGCTTTCGCTGGATGACCCGCGCCAGCCGGGGCTGCACGTGCGCACGCCGCGCGGGGTGCGGCTGGACGACGAGCAGATGATCGCCTACTACGCGGCCCTGGCGCGCAGCCTGGGCGGCCGGGCGCGGGCGCTGTACCTGAACGGATACGCCGTGTGCCGGGAGGGGCGGGTCTTCTCCCTGGCCGAAAACGACCTGACGGACGAGACCGGATCATTCGACATGCTCGACCGGCCGTCGCCGCAGCGCCACCCCGGTTGGCCGCTGGACTCGCTGTCCGTCGACCGGCATACCGGCGCGTACTTCACCGACGACGCGGCGGAGGAGGCCGTGTCCGAGGCCGAACGGCTGGAGGCGCAGGCGCGCCGGGCGCGGCTCGTGCGCTTTCTGGAGGCATCGCTCGGCCTGTAGACGAAACCGCCGCGGATGAGGCCATCCGCGGCGGCGTGTTTTTTTATTTCTCCGGCGCCAGGGCGCGCACGGCCTCGACGAGTTCTGCCTGCGCGTCCGCCTCGCTGGCCGTCGCCGCCCAGCGCAGCGCCTCCAGCGCCTGCAGGTCGACCTCGACCCGCTGCACGCCCGCCGCCTGCGCGGCGGCCTGCGCGTGCTCCTCGCGCGCGGCCTGCGCCTCGAACTGATACCGCTGCGTCTCCTGCGCGCACTGCACGATCGCCGTCAGGTCTGTATCCGACACGCCAGCGGCCGCCAGAGCCATCTCCGAGGCCAGCAGCACCGACAGCGCGCGGGCATGATCCAGCTCCCAATAGCACGCCGCGCCGGGGAACGACGCGCAGACCGACCAGGGCCCCATCGCGCCGTCCACGGCCTCCTGCGCGCCCTGCGGCACGGGCTGCACGTCCAGCGCCTCCGCCAGCGCGCGGGCGCTCGCCCCATCCGGCACGCGCACGCGCAGTCCCGACAGCGCCCCGCCGCCCGGCCAGCCGTCGCCCGGCCCGCCGTCACCCGGCCCGCCGTCACCCGTCACGACGCCACGCGGCCCGCCGTCGTAAAAGCACAGACCGATCAGCCCCGCGGGGCGCATCGCGTCCAGCGCCAGGCCGCCCGCCCGCGCATCCGCCAGCGCGGCCGTCATGTGCGCGTCGTCCGCGTACAGCCCCGGCATCTGCAGGACGTACAGCCCCGGCGAAAAGGCGGCCGCCGCGTCGGCCGGCACGCGCGCAAACGCCGTTTCTCCCAGAATCAGCGCCTCCACGGCCAGCGCGTCGTCGGCATAGAGCGCGCCGTCCAGGTGCAGCTCGATGCGCACGCGCCCGTCGGTGCGCTCCTCGACCAGCTGCGCAAAGTACGCGTCGGCCAGCGCCTCGGGGCTGTCCTGCGCGGCGGTGTCGCTCAGGGCCAGGCGGAGCGGCGCGGCCAGAGCGGCGCGCGCGGGCAGCGCCAGCGCCAGCGCGAGGGCGAACAAGAGACAAAAGCGCTTCATCGATACATCAAACCTCCCCTGCCATGAAACCGCGTCGTCTTTCTATACGCCGAACGGGCGGAGAATATGCGCGCGGGGCAGGGGAGGTCCTGTATTACTTCTGTACCAGGTGGACCGCGAAGCCCGCGATCTCATCCCGCAGGTAGATCAGCGCGGGCTTGCCGTCCTTGACGGCCAGCGTGCGCTCGTCAAACGCGAAGCCCTTGCGCTCCAGGTAGGCGCGGGCGCGGGGCAGGAAGTTCGTCGCCACGGCGATGTGGCCGTTGCGGCCGCGGCCGCAGCCCTTCATCACCTCGACGACCGTGCCGGCGAATGTGGAGCGGTCATTGTCCAGCACCGGCCAGCCGAACAGCGCGCACAGCGCCTCGGCGGTGCGCACGGCCTCTTCGCCCGTGCCGCAGTTGACGCCCACGTGCGCCAGCTCGAAGCCGAGCATCAGCCGCACGGCGGAGGCGGTCAGCTCGCGGATCTTCGCCCAGTCCCGCGCGGCGATCAGGTTCTTGGGCGCCATCCAGCTGCCGCCGCAGCACTTGATCCGGCCGAAGGACAGGTACTCCAGCAGATTCTTTTCGCCGATGCCGCCGGTGGGCATGAACGTCACGTCCACATAGGGCGCGGCGATCGCCTTGATGTACTTGATGCCGCCGGCCGCCTCCGCCGGGAAGAACTTGACCGTCTTGAGCCCCAGCGCGAGCGCGGCCTCGATGTCCGAGGGGTTGGAGGTGCCCGGCGTCACGGGCACGCCCAGATCCAGGCAGTGGCGAACGACCTCGGGGTTCAGGCCGGGGGAGACGATGAACTTCGCGCCCGCGGCGACCGCGCGGTCGACCTGCTCGACGGTCAGCACCGTGCCTGCGCCCACGAGCACGTCGGGCAGCGCGCCGCTGACGTTGCGGATGGCCTCCTCAGCCGCGGCGGTGCGGA
Organism: uncultured Eubacteriales bacterium; assembly: GCA_944349855.1. Lineage (GTDB taxonomy): Bacteria > Bacillota > Clostridia > Christensenellales > Aristaeellaceae > Beduinella. The sequence goes on from CALVNS010000011.1 coordinate 18,755, forward strand.
AGGTGATCTCCGCGCAGGGCAGGCCGCCGTCGGCGAGCGCGCGGCACAGCGGCACGGCGTCCGCCGCGTCGTCGATGGCAATGACCGGTACGATGCCGATGAGGGAGAGCTGTTGCAGGATGTCCATGGCATGTTCCTCCTTTGCGTCGGTTCAGCGAACGTCGATGCCAAAGTACTCGACGGCGTTTTCGTAGCAGATGCCGCGCACGAGCTGCTTGAGCGTGTCCATGTCGGCGGGGTACTCGCCCTCCTCGACCCAGCGGCCGATCATGTCGCACAGGATGCGGCGGAAGTACTCGTGGCGCGTGTAGGAGATGAACGAGCGGCTGTCGGTCAGCATGCCCACGAAGCGGCCCAGCAGTCCCTGCGTGGCCAGCGCGGTCATCTGATCGATCATGCCGGGCTTCTGGTCCGCAAACCACCAGCCCGCGCCGAATTGGATCTTGCCCGGCACGCCGCCGGTCTGGAAGTTGCCCGTCATCGTCGCCAGCGTGTAGTTCTCGCGCGGGTTCAGGCAGTAGAGGATCGTCTTGGGCAGGGCGTTTTCGCGCTCGAGCACGTCCAGCAGCCGCGCCAGGTTGGCCGCCACCGGCGCGTCCGCCGACGAGTCGCACCCCACGTCCGCGCCCAGGCGCTGCAGCATGCGCGTGTTGTTGTTGCGCAGCGCGCCGATGTGGTACTGCATCACCCAGCCGCGCGCGGCGTACATGCGCCCCAGCGAGCGCAGCACGCAGGTCTTGTACGTGTCTCGCTCCAGCGGCGAGAGCGCCTCGCCGGAGAGCGCCTTGCGGTAGGCCTCCTGCGCGAGCGCATAGTCCGGCTCGGCATAGGGCACGGTGTCCAGCCCGTGGTCGCTCACGCGCGCGCCCGTCTCGTGGAAGTAGGCGACGCGCGCCTCCAGCGAGGCGAGCATATCCTGCAGGTTCAGCGCGCCCTTGCCCGTCAGGCGGCCCAGCTGCGTGACATACTGCACAAAGCCCGGATCCTCGATGCGCACGGCCTTGTCCGGCCGGAACGCCGGCAGCACGCGCACCTTGAACGAGCGGTCCTGCGCGAGCAGCTTGTGGTAGTGCAGGTCGTCGCAGGGATCGTCCGTCGTGCAGATGACCTTGACGTTGAACTTCTCGATCAGGCGGCGGCAGCGGAAGTCGTCGGTCTGCAGCATGGCGTTGGCCTTGTCCCAGATGGCCTTTGCGCTCTTCTCCGTGAGCACGTCCGTGATGCCGAACACACGCCGCAGCTCCAGGTGCGTCCAGTGATAGAGGGGATTGCCGATGGCGTACTTGAGCGTGCCGGCGAATGCGAGGAACTTCTCCCAGTCGTCCCCGCCGGCGCAGCACAGCGCTTCGGGCGCGCCATTGGCGCGCATGGCGCGCCACTTGTAGTGATCGCCCCCGAGCATCAGGTGCCCGATGTTGCGGAACTGGATGTTCTCGTAGATCTCGCGCGGGCTCAGGTGGCAGTGGTAGTCGAAGATTGGCATGTCCCGCGCCGTCTTGTACAGCTTGCGCGCGGTATCGGTCGAGAGCAGAAAGTCCTTGTCCATGAACTCCTTCATTGCTTCGCACCTCCGTTTTGTGATTGGGGACCGCCTACAGCGTGACGCCGTCCTTGAAGATGGCGATGTCACGGTAACCCATGCGTTCGCTGTGCGTGCGCGTACCGGAGGCGACGGCGAGCACCGCCTCCCGGAACGCGCGCGCGACCTCCTCCACCGGCGTGCCGCGCGCGATCGCGCCCGCGTCAAAGTCGATCCATCCGGGCTTTTGCGCCGCCAGGACACTGTTCGAGGCGACCTTGATCGTGGGCACCGGCGAGCCCGCGGGCGTGCCGCGCCCGGTCGTGAACAGCACGACCTGCGCGCCCGCCGCCGCCAGCGCCGTCACGGCGCAAAGGTCGTTGCCCGGCCCGCGCACAAGGCTCAGGCCGTGCTCGCGCACGGGCTGCGCGTAGTCGAGCACGTCCACCACCTGCGAGGAGCCGCCCTTTTGCGTGCAGCCCAGGGACTTGTCCTCCAGCGTCGTGATGCCGCCCGCCCGGTTGCCCGGCGACGGGTTCTCATAGACCGGCTGGCCGTGGCGCAGGAAGTATTCCTTGAATCCGTTGATCAACCGCACCGTCTTTTGAAACGTCGCCTCGTCCCGGCAGCGGTTCATCAGGATCGTCTCCGCGCCGAACATCTCCGGCACCTCGGTCAGCAGCGCGCTGCCGCCGCAGTCCACCAGCCAGTCCGAGAAGCGGCCCAGCAGCGGATTGGCCGTGATGCCCGACAGGCCGTCCGACCCGCCGCACTTGAGCCCCACGACCAGCTTCGACGCGTCAACCTCCTCGCGCCTGCACGCGCTCGCCTGTCTGCACAGCGCGCGCACAATCTCCAGGCCCGCCTCGAACTCATCCGGCACGTCCTGCGCCGAGAGGAACCGCACGCGCTGCTCGTCCACGGGTCCGAGCACCTCGCGGAACGCGCCGATGTGGTTGTTCTCGCATCCCAGGCCGAGCACCAGCACGCCGCCCGCATTCGGATGGCGCGCCAGCGCCGCCAGCAGGCGCTGCGTATTTTCCAGATCCTCGCCCAGCTGCGAGCAGCCGTAGGGATGGGGGAAGGCGTACACGCCGTCCGTTCCGCCCGCGAACGACTCGTTTGCCGCCTGCGCCAGGCGCTGCGCCACGCCGTTGACGCATCCGACGGTCGGCAGAATCCATATCTCGTTGCGCGTACCCGCGCGCCCGTCTTCTCGCATATAGCCCTGAAACGTCGCGCGCTGCCGGGGCCGCGGCCGGGACGGCTCGGGCCGGTAGGCATACGTCAGCGTGCCGGACAGGCCCGTCCCCAGGTTGTGCGTGTGCACCCACTCGCCGGGCGCGATGTCCCGCGTCGCCGTCCCGATGGGAAAGCCGTATTTGACCACGCGCTCGCCCTGCGCGATGGCGCGCAGCGCAAACTTGTGCCCGGCGGGCACGTCCTGGCAAAGCGTCACGCCCAGCGCACGCTCGCCCGCCCGCAGGGGCGCCAGCGCCACGCCCACGTTGTCCGCCTGCGCGATGCGCACAAAGCGCCTCTCCTCCATGGCGCTCACCCCGCAATCGCGTCCAGCGCCCTGCGCGCGCCCAGCGTGCGGATGTCCGACAGTGCCTGCGCGGCCGCGTCCGCAAGGCCCGGCCACGCCGTCAGGTCCTCGCCCCACAGCGCGGCATTGGACAGCGCCGCGCGCGCCGTCTCCAGCGGGCTCAGGCCGCGCAGCCCCTCGAAGAACGCCAGCACGTCCGCATCGTCCACCGGCGCGTAGGCCGTCCCGTCCGCGCGCACGCCGGGCGCCGCGCCGTCCGCGCCGCAGTAAAACGCGAGGAACGCGCCCACCGAAAACGTCAGCACGCGCGGCAGCTCGCCGCGGCGCGTCCAATACGCCCGGATCGTCGGCAGCACGCGCGCGCGCAGCTTTGACTGGGAGTTGAGCGCGATGGACAGCAGCTCATGGCGGTTGTACGGGTTTTGAAACCGCTCCAGGATCGCCGCGGCGAACGCCTCCAGCTCGTCCCGCGGCAGGTCGAGCGTGGGCATGATCTCCTCATACAGCGCGCGCTCCACATACCGGCGCGCGGCGGCGTCGGCCATGCACTCGCCGACCGTGTCCAGCCCGGCGAGGTAGCCGATCAGCGCCGTAGCCGTGTGCGCGCCGTTGAGCATGCGCACCTTGCGCAGCTTGTAGGGCCGCACATCCTGCGTGAAGCGAACGTCCTGTCCGGCCCTTCGCAGCGGCAGCTCGTCCTCCAGCCAGGCCGGGCCCTCGATGACCCACTGGCCGAACGGCTCCGCCGCGTCCAGCAGCCGGTCCTCATAGCCCAGGCCCGCGCACAGCGCCTGCGCCTCCTGGCGCGGATAGCCGGTCACGATGCGGTCCACCAGCGTGGAGGTAAAGACGCACGCCTCCTCCAGCCAGCGGCTGAACGCCTCGCCCAGACCCCACTGCGCGGCCGTCTGCTCGACGCACGCCTTCAGCCGCGCGCCGTTGTCGTCGATCAGCTCCACCGGCAGCAGGACCAAACCCTTGTCCTGCGCGCCGCCAAACGCCGTGAACCGCTCGTACAGCAGGCGCGTCAGCTTGCCGGGAAACGACGCCTGCGGCCGGTCGTCCAGCGCGTCCTTGCCCGTGTAGACGATGCCCGCCTCCGTCGTGTTGGACACGACGAAGCGCACGTCCGGGTCGCGCGCCAGCGCCAGAAACGCGTCAAAGTCCGCATACGGATCCACGCACGCGCGCACGCAGGTGATCACGCGCGCGTCGTTCACATCCTGACCGCCTGCCCGGCCGCGCAGGATCAGCGTATACAGCCCATCCTGCGCGCGCAGTTCCTCCACCAGCCCGCGCGGAATCGGCTGCACCACCGCCACACCCGCGTCCATGCCCGCCTTCTCGTTGGCCGCGTCGATCATCGCATCCACAAACGCGCGCAGAAATCCACCTTCGCCAAACTGCACCACGCGCGTGCGCGTGGGCATACGCCCGTGCGCGACCTGCAACGCCGGCAGCATAGACCTGTTTAGACGCTCCATGTGTCTTCCTCCTTTTGGCTTCCTCACATCGCGTGCAGGAACCGCTCGATTCGCACGCGCGCATCCACCAGCAGCCGCACGCAGCGCTGCGCCGTCTCCTCGCTGGCTCGAAACAGCGGCATCGACACGCTCAGCGCGCACACCGCCCGCCCTGACCGGTCGCGCACCGCCACCGCAAAGCAACAGACGTTCTCGTTGCTCTCCCCGTATTCGCACGCATACCCCTGCGCGCGCACGCGGCCAACCTCGTCCAGCAGCGCCTCCACTGAATCCACCGTGCGCGGCGTCAGCTTGCGAAAGTCGTAGTTTCTGTACAGCTCGCGCACGTGCTCCTCCGGCCAGCAGGCGAGCACCGCCCGCCCCATCGCCGTGCAGTACAGCGGCACCCGCGCCCCGATGCGCGAGGTCATGCGGATCGAGTGCGTGCTCTCCAGCTTGTCCACATAGATCATGTCCGTCCCGTCCGGCACGCCGCAGTGCACCGTCTCGTTGCAGCCCGCGGCCACGCGCTCCATGTACCGGCGCACCACCGACTGCTCCGTCACGCCCTTCACCGCCGCCGAACCCATCTCAAACATGCGCAGCGACAGCGCATAGCGCCCCGTCGCCTCGTCGCATACCACGTATTTCTTGGCCAGCAGCGTGTGCACCAGATTGAACGCGCTGGACTTGGGGAGCTCCAGCGCCCGGGCGATGCGGTGCAGCTCCAGCCCCTCCGGCTGCTCGCACAGCAGCTCCAGGATATCCAGCCCACGCGCAAGCGAGCGGTTCTGTGCCTCGGCCATGCGCCTCTCCTCCGGTGCGTTCACATTTATGAACGATATTCTCCATATGGAACAGTATAGCACCGCGCTCCCGGACGGTCAAGCGCTCATCCCTCCCCGGCGTGCCAGAACGCGTCGAGACGGCGCGCGAGATCGTCGGCCGAGACGGCCTCGTGCAGCGGGAAGAAGTGCTCGGGCAGCAGCCCGCTGTATGCGCTTTGGAAGAAGCGCGCATCGATGAGCAGCGCGACGCCGCGATCGCGTTCCGTGCGGATGACGCGCCCGACGGCCTGGAGCACCTTGACCATGCCGGGGATGCGGTAGGCGAGCGCAAAGCCGTCGCGGCCATCCCGGTCGAAGTGTTCGCGCAGGGCCTCGCGCTCGGGGCAGATCTGGGGCAGGCCCACGCCGACGGCGGCCACGCCGAGCAGCCGGTCGCCGGGCAGGTCGACGCCCTCGGCAAAGACGCCGCCCATCACGCAAAAGCCGGTCAGGCAACCGCCGGGCGCAAAGCGCGCGATGAAATCGTCGCGCGCGGCCTCGTCCATGCCGCTCTCCTGGCAGACGGTCTGCACGTCCGGCGCGAGCTGCTCAAACTGCGCGCGCACCAGGCGCATGTAGGCGTAGGAGGGAAAGAGGGCGAGGTAGTTGCCCCGCCGGGCGCAGGCCATGGCGGCGATGGCCTCGGCAACCTGCCGCGCGGTCTGCTCGCGGCGCGCATAGCGCGTGTCCACGCGCAGGCGCACGACGTGCAGGCGCTCGGGCGGAAAGGGCGAGGGCAGCGAGAGCAGGCCGTCGCTTTCCTCGCCGCCCAGCAGCGCGCGCATCTGCGCCATGGGCGAGAGCGTCGCCGAGAAATACACGACGCCGCGCAGCCGCGCCGTCGCCGCGCGCAGGTAGGGGGCCGCGTCCAGGCACAGCAGGCGCAGCCGCGCGTCCCGTCCCGCGCGCTCGAGCAGGACGGCGTACGCGTCGTCCAGACGGGCGGACGTCTGCACGTAGGCGAGCGCGCCCTGGAACGTCTCGCCCAGCAGCGCTCCCTGCCCGCGCGCCAGCGCCTCGCCCAGCGCGTCGCACAGTCCCTGCGCGTCCTGAAGCAGCTCGGGCGGCGGGGCCTCCAGACGCCATACGCCGTCGCCGCGCTCCGCCTCCAGGCCGCTCAGGCGGCGCACCGTGCGCGTCAGGGCGCGGTAGACGGCGTTCTTGCGTCCATGCTGCTTGCCGTATTCGCGGCGCACCGCGCGCAGCGCGCCGCCGTCCAGGCAGGCGGAGAGCATGTCGCGCGCGCGGTCGACGAGGTTGTGCGCCTCATCCACGAGCAGCGACAGGTCGGTCCGCTGCTGAAACACGCGCTGGATGCGCGCGGCGGGATCAAACGCATAGTTGTAGTCGCACACGACGACGTCGGCGATCTCCGCAAGCGACAGTGAGAACTCGAACGGGCATATGTCATGGCGCGCGGCCATCTCCTGCACGGCGGCGCGGTCCCACATCTGTGCGCGCAGCATCTCCGAAAGGGCATCCGGCAGACGGTTGAAAAAGCCGCGCGCGCCGGGGCAGTACGCCGGGTCGCAGCGGCGCTGCGCGCCCATGGGGCAGATCTTTTCGCGCGCGGTCAGCTCCAGCACGCGCGCCTTCGCGCCGCACGCGTGAAAGTGCGCCGCCGTTGAAAGCGCCAGCGCCCGGCCCGTCGTGCGCGCGGTCAGGTAGAAGATCTGGTTGGTATGGCCCGCAGCCAGCGCCTTGAGCGCGGGAAAGAGCGCCGCCGCGGTCTTGCCGGTGCCGGTGGGCGCCTGCGCCAGCAGCCGCCTGCGGTCGCGGATGGCGACGAACACATTGCCCGAAAACAGGCGCTGTCCCTCGCGAAACGCCGCATAGGGGAACGTGAATGCGCTAAGCGCCTCGTCGCGCTCCCGCCGCCAGCGCAGCATCGTCTCCTGCCAGCGCGCATAGGGCTCCACCAGCGCCGCAAACGCCTGCGCGAGCGCCTGCGCCTCCTGCGTCTGCGTGAATCGGTGCAGCACGCGCCCATGCCGGTCGGCATACAAAACGTCCATGCGCGCGCGGGTCAGGCCGCGCGACGCGCAGAGCATGTGCGCATAGCAGGCCGCCTGCGCCCGGTGCGCGGGCAGCGCGTCCTCCAGCGGCGCGCCGTCCCAGAGCTTGATCTCCTCCACGCAGGTCAGCCCATCCGCCTCGAACACGCCGTCCGCGCGGCCCGAGACCTTCAGGCGCAGCGCATCCGCCCAGTCGACGCACAGCGACAGCGGCACCTCCGCCTCGTATCCGCGCAGGTCTTTGCCCGCCTCGCCCTGGCGCGCACGGTGGGCGCGGCCGCCCTCCAGCATGCGCTCCCGGTCCGCGGCCGCGCCGGTCAGGTCCTCGCCGTGCAGCGTAAACTCCACCAGCGTCCGGACCGATACGTGCAGTTCCTCCATACACTCTCCTCATGGGGCGCTTTTCGGCCCGGCACGCCCGGCATAAGCAGCCCCTGCTTTTCCCATTATAACATACGTGCTATAATGGTGCCATTCCTTTGAGCATACGGAGGTCCGCATGAAAAATCTGTCCCCGGAATCCGTCGCACGCCTGCGCAGGCGCTGCGCGCGCGTGCCCGCCGCGCCGGACGGCCTGGCGCTCACGCCGCAGGGCCGCCTGATCCCGCAGGCGCGCCTGGATGTGCAGCGCTGCGTCGAGGCGATCTTCCGCCGCCACCGCACCGTCGGCGGCGCGATGGCGCTCGTCGTGCGCGGACGCCTCGCCGGCGTCTTTCCCTACGGCCTGGCGCGCGTGGAGAGTACCTTGCCCGTCACCGAAAACACCTGCTTTCGCGTCGCATCCGTATCCAAGCTGGTCTTCACCTTCGCGCTGTTGCGGCTGTGGGAGGACGGCCTGGTCGATCTGGATGAGGACATCGGCGCCTACCTGGGCTACCGCGTGCGCAATCCACGCTTTCCGGATGCGCCCATCACGCTGCGCCAGCTGCTCACGCACACGTCTTCCCTCGTGGACGGCCCGCTCTACGGCGGGCCGGGCGCGCGCGGCGAGATCCCGCTGCGCGACCTGCTCACCCCGCCGCAGGGCGACGCGTCCTTTGGCCAGAGCGCGCCGGGCGCGGCCTTTGCCTACTCCAACCTCGGCGCGGGCGTCGTCGGCTCGATCATGGAGCGCGTCACGGGCGAGCGCTTTGACGACCTGATGCAGCGCCTGGTCTTTGCGCCGCTATCCATCCGCGCGTCGTTCGCGCCCCAGCGCATTCGCCCTGCAGAGGACCTCGCCAGCGGCTACCGCGTCCGGCCCTTGCTGCCCCCGCGCCTGGCCTACGACGCCCCCGCGCTCGTCCGCCGGCCGCTGCCGCCCGTGGATCCCGAGCGCGACTTCACCTGGACGCCAGGCCGCCTGGCCGTGCGCCCCGCTGGCATGGCCCAGTTGCTGCGCCTGCTGCTCAGCGACGGCCAGGTCGACGGCGTGCGCGTGCTCCGGCCGGAGACGATCGCCCTCATGCGCACCCCGCAGGACGGCCTGGGCTCCGTGCAGCGCGCCGGACGCGGGCTCAACGTCGCGTTCCTCGACGGCCTGTTCGGCCGCCGTCTCGTGGGCCATCAGGGCGTCGCCTATGGCATGAACGCCGAGTGCTGGGGCGATCCCGCCACCGGCAGCGGCGTGACCGTGCAGACCAGCGGCACGCGCCTTTGCAGCTGCGAGGGCTTCGTGCGCTGCGGCCTGGAGATGACCGCCTTTGCCATGCGCCTGATCGACCGCCTGCCGTAAGCGCACAGGAAAACGCGTCAAACTTTGTCCCGAACGTGTCTTTACACCTGCATTGTCATCCTGTATAATGGGCGCGATACCAAAGCTGGAGGGGTTACGCATGCAGGAAGCGAAGGGCAAGGGCCTGGGGGCAAGGCTGTTCAAGCGATACGGACTGGATGCGCTCAGCGCGATGGCGCTGGGCCTGTTTTCGACGCTGATCATCGGAACGATCCTGGATCAGCTGGGGCAGTATGTGCCGGGGCTGTCGAGGCTGTCGTCGTTTGCGGCGACGGCCAAGTCCAACCCGGTGGTGGGCGGCGCGATCGGCGTGGCCGTGGCGTGGGGCATGAAGGTCGCGCCGCTGGCGATGTTCACGTCGGCCGTATCCGGCGCGATCGGCTATGAATTGGGCGCGCCGTTGGGCTGCTTCATCGCGGCGGTGCTCGGCGCGGAGGCGGGCAACTTCGTGGCGGGCAAGACGAAGCTGGACATCATCCTCGTGCCCTCGGCGACGATCGTCGTGGGCGGGCTGGCGGCCGTGCTGTGCGCGCCCGCGGTCAACGGGCTGATGAACTTGCTGCGCGGCTTCATCGACACGGCCACGCGCATGCAGCCGGTGCCGATGGGCATCATCGTATCGGTCGTGGTGGGGCTGGCGCTGACCGCGCCGATCTCCTCGGCGGCGCTGTGCGCGATGATCTTCGTGGCGCCCGAGGGTGAGGCGCTGGGCCTTGGGCTGCAGCTGGCGGCCGGCGCGGCGACGGTCGGATGCTGCGCGCAGATGGTGGGCTTTGCGGTCACGTCGTTTCGCGAGAACGGCGTGGGCGGCCTGATCGCGCAGGGCCTGGGCACGTCGATGCTGCAGGTGCCCAACATCCTGCGCCATCCGCTGATCCTCGTGCCGCCGACGCTGGCCTCGGCGATCCTGGGCCCGCTGGCCACGACGCTGTTTGACATGCGCAACGCGGGCGTGTTCGCGGGCATGGGCACGGCGGGCCTGGTTGGACAGATCGGCACGTTCCAGTCCATGGCCGGCGCGGGCGCGGGCGTGGTGCTGCTCAAGGTGCTCGCGCTGCACATCGCGCTGCCCGCGCTGCTGTCGCTGCTGATCTGCGCGGCCATGCGCCGCGCGGGCCTGATCCACGACGGCGACATGAAGCTCGAGCTGTGACGTAAAAGGCGGCCCCTTAGGGCCGCCCCTTTTTTATGTCTCCTCCTGCGCGCGCACGACGTCGTCCAGGCTCTTTTTCTCCAGCACGCGCGCCGACGCGCCCGAGAGCAGCGGATCGAAGCCGCAGATGCCGCGGTAGTCGCAGTAGGCGCAGGCGCGCATCGGCCCGCGCTGGGCGGGGCTGACGTCGCTCTCGCCCGCGGCGATGCGCGCGCTCAGCTGCGCGGCCATGCGCACGGCGTAGTCGACCAGCAGCGAAAGCTCCTGCGAGGACACGGCCGCGGCGCCCTGTCGGAGCGTTCCGTCGCTCTTGAGCATCGCCTTGACCTGATCCTCGCCCTGCGCGCGGACGATCTCTACATCGGACAGCGACAAACCCTTGAGCGAGAGCCGCTTGGCGATCTCGCGCTCGACCTGCTCCTGCACGCGCAGGTTGCCTGTGATCAGCGGGTCGTCGATGCGGCAGTAGAACAGCCCTGCCGGCTGCGCGCCCGCGTACTTGTGCGAGGCGGCGTACAGATAGATCAGCAGCTGCAGCTGCAATCCCCAATAGATGTCCGTCGGGTCCAGCTCGCGCTTGCCCGACTTGTAGTCGACCACGCGCAGGTACACGCGCTGCTGCGTCTCCATCAGGTCGATGCGGTCGATGCGCCCGCGCAGGTACACGCGGGAGCCGTCCGCCAGGTCGATGCACACGGGCGGCACGCCGCCGCTGCCAAACGTCAGCTCCATCTCCGCCGGGCGAAAGCCGCTGCCCTGCATCTGTCGCGTGAGCGTCCAGCCCGCGCGCCGCGCCGTGCGCCGCATGCGGCCGGCAAGCGCCCTGCCGCGCGCGCTCTCGCCCAGCGGCGTGCGCCGCCAGGCCTCCAGCAGGGGTTCTACGACCGCATCCATCATCCGGTCGCTCTGCGCGCGCTCGACGTTCGGCCACGCCTCCTGTAGCAGCGCCTCGCGCGTGAAGCGCTCGATCGCCTGGTGGTACAGTTCGCCCAGCCGGTCGCGCTCCGCGCCGGTCTCCCGCCGCTGCACCGGCCGCAGGCCGTAGCCGACGAAGTGCCGGTATGGACACTGCGCGAACGTCTCCAGCTTGGACACGCTCACCGTGCGCCGGCCATAGAGCCTGCGCGCCGTATCCGCGCGCAGCCTGGCCGCGCCCACACGGGCGATGAGCGCGTCGCGCACGTCCCGCGCGCGGCCGGCATACGCCTCCTGCGCGCTCAATACCGCATACGCCTCGCGCCACGGTCCGGACAGCTCCGGCTCGCCCGCATCTGCCAGGCCGCGCAGGTGCACGGCCAGCGCATCCAGCGCCGCGCTCGGGCTGGACAGCGCCGCATATTCGCCCTTGTCCAGCGCGCCGCCGGTCACGTGCATGCCCGGAAACACGCGCCGCAGCGCCAGCGCAGCCGGGGCCGGGCGCAGCGCGCGGCCCTCCTCGTCCGACAGCGCATAGCTGACCAGCAGCCGCTGCGCGGGCTGCGACATCGCCTGCAGCACATCCAGGCGCGACAGCTGCGCGCGGTCCGCATCCGACATGCCCAGGTACGCCTTCGACGCACCGGCCGCGCGCGCCCTTTCCTCGTCGGTGAGCAGGCTCCTGTCGGCGCTCTGCAGGCGGCCGTCGTTCATGCCCAGCATGAACAGCGCGTCTACGCGCGCGGTGCGCACGTTGCCCACGCGGCCCGCGATCAGCTCATCCCGCGCCGTGGGCAGCGCGGCCAGCTCCATCGCGCCCACGCCCGCCTCGAGCATGTCCAGCACGGCGCGCACGCGGCCGCGGTGCCCGCCCAGCAGCGTGTGCATCTGGTCCAGCAGCTCCATGAGCAGGTTCCACACCTGCGCGCAGTCCGCCGCCTCGACGTCCAGCCCCGCCGCGAGCAGCGCCTGCTGCTCCCGCTGCAGCGTGTCAAACGCCCCGCGCGCCTGCAGGTAGCCAAAGATCGCATCCACCGTCCCGCCCGCGTCCCGCGCCCGCGAAAGGGCCGATTGCAGCTGCGTCAGCGGCTCGACGACGCGCAGGCGCAGCGCCTCGGCCTGCGCCAGCTCCTCCTCGCCGCCGAACGCGAACGGCAACCGCATGCGCCCCGCGCGCACGCCGTAGGCCGCCGTATATTCGTCCAGCGCGTCGGCCTCCTCATCCGTCAGGCCGCAGTAGCCCGTGCGAACGCACTCCATCAGGTCGTCCACCCGATAGCCGCGCGTAACCGCCCGCAGCGACGAGAGCAGGAAGCGAAACAGCGGATGCGACAGCGCCGGCCGCTTTTCGCTGACGTAGACGGGGATGTCGTACTGCGCAAAGATGCGCTCCACCAGCGGCGCGTAGACCGTCCCGTCCGTATAGACCGCGGCCATGCGCGAGAAGGGCATGCCCTCCATCGCCAGCGCCCGGATGCGCGCGGCCGCGACGTGCACCTCGGCAAAGGGCGTCGCCGCCGCGTGCAGCGACACGCGCTCCGGCGCGCCGCGCATCGGCCGCATGGGATAGGCGTACAGCTCGCGCTCCAGGTGCGCGATGTCCGCCGGCGCGTTCAGCGGCGCGGCGACGCGCTCGCGCCCGGTGGGAATGCCCGCTTCGCGCAGCAGGTCCTCCAGGCGCTGCAGGCTGCGCAGCGCAGGCTCGTAGAGCGCGGCGTCGCGGGCCGGGGCTGTATCGAGCGTCAGCGCCAGCGTCAGCTCCTGCGCGCAGCGGGCCATCGCGCAGATCTGCGCGGCAAACGTGGGCGTGATCATGTCAAAGCCGTAGATGAAGACCTGCGCGCCCGCCAGCACGCCCGAGGGCTCCATGCGCGCGAGCAGCTCGCGCTGCACGTCCTCTCCATCCACAAAGCTGCCCGCCAGGCGCGCCTCGTACGCCGCGAACACGCGCCCCGCATCCTCAAGCTTCATCGCGAGCATGCCGTCCGTGCGCCCGGCCAGCTGCGCCACGTCCTGTGGGGACAGCCCGCCGCGCTTGAAGTCCGCCACCAGCGCCGACAGCCGCTGTACGAACCCCGCCCGCCCGCCTGCCCCGCGGTAGAAGAGCAGATCGTCCTGCAGGTCCTCCAGTGCGGCGGAGAGCACCATGCACTTGCCGCGCTCGTCGATGCGCACGCGCTGGGGCTGCCCGGCGCGCTCGAACACCCGGTCGCGCAGGCGCGAGGGGGAGAGCACGTCGATGTCAAAATAGCCGGGCAGGCGCAGCCCCTCGACGATCTCCGTCTCCGCCTGCAACGTGTACTGTTCGGGCACGATCAGCAGGCAGCGCGCCCCCGCGCCGTACGCGCGCCCGATGCGCGCAACCACTTCCGGCAGCAGCCTGTGCATGCGCCCCGTCAGCACCCTTGCGTACACATTTTTGCCTTCTTTCTGCGGTCAAAAGGAATTGGTCGCACGCCTCGCGAATATACGCATACGATTCATTTCGGAGGGATCATCATGCGCATCGCATGCATCAGCGATATTCACGCCAATTTGCCTGCGCTTGAGGCCGTCCTGGCGGACGTGCGCGCGCAGTCGCCCGACCTCACGCTCTCGCTGGGCGACCAGGTCAACTTCGGTCCGCAGCCGCTACAGGTGCTGCAGCTGCTGGAAAGCGAGGGCATCCCCTGCCTGCTGGGCAATCACGAGCAGCGCGTGCTCGCGCTGCGCGAGGCGTCGGACGCCGCGCTGAATGCGATCAACTTCGCGTCCGTGCGCTGGACGATGCAGCAGCTGGCGGGCGTCGACCTGAACCTGCCGCTGAACCGGCGCGTGGGGGAGGTGCTCTTCGCGCACGCGGGCGCTGAAAACCCCTCGCTGCGCCTGGACGACCTGGACGCCGTGCGCGAGGAGCTGCGCGCGCTGCCATATCCGCTGCTCGTGTGCGGCCACTATCACAACCCGCTGCAGCACCATGCGCAGGGCCGGGCGCTTTGCGTCATCGGCTCGGTCGGCATGGCCGAAAACGGCGTGCCCGGCACCGCGCTGTATGCGCTCGTCGACCAGACCCCGCAGGGCGTTCACGTCACGCCCCGCATCGTGCCCTACGACAGCGGCCGCCTGTACGAGGCCTTCCGAAGCTCGGGCATCCTCGATATGTGCCCGATCATGAGCCGCGTGGTGCACGAGACCATGACGCAAAACCGCTGCATGGTCATGGAATTCCTGGCGCACGTGCACGCGGTCATGGCCTCCTGCGGCGCAGACGCGATCGACGAGCGCGTGTGGACGCTGGCGGGCAACACGTTCGCCTGGCGCACCGGGCAGACGGTCTCGGCGTACTGGGGGCTGTGATCATCACATTCCCTCGTCGCCGCGCGCATAGCCCGCGGAGAGCACATCGGCCAGGCGAAACGCCTGCGGCGCGCGCTTTCGGGGCACGCGCGCGAGAAACGCGTCGCCGTCAATGGAGACCACCTGAATGGAAAGCGTCCGCACCGCGCCGCCCTCGAGCAGCGCGATGCGGATCTTTTTTTCGTTTTCCAGGGAATAGCGCAAAAAGCGCTCGACCATGTCATTCACCCACCGCGTAGATCGTGATGCGGCCCGCCTCATAGACCTTGGGAAACAGCGCGTCCAGCGCGGCCTCGTCGGCATTCTGCTCCGCGCGCTCGTAGTCGCTCAGGTAGATGTAGGACACGCCGTATTGCTCCAGCACGTCCAGGTTGCCCGCGGGGTCCTGATAGAAGCGCTGCACATCCCGCGCGTTCTGCTGATAGTTCAGCCCGTGGAAGTACAGGTACAGGTCCGCCCCGCAGACGATGTTGCGCCCGGCCAGCGCGGCCACGGGGTTGAGGTGCTGCGTGCCGGTCATGAACACGGCATGCGGCTCGGTCTCCTCCTCCACAAAGCGCGCGGCCTGCACGGCGCCCGCGTCAAAGAGCTGATAGTTGCTGACCGCCTCGCGCGCGATGCTCAGGCTGCCCGACAGCACCGAGCACCCCACGAACAGCGCCGCCAGCAGGTAGCGCCCGCGCAGGCCCTTGAGCCGCAGCATCAGCACGGACGCGTAGTCCGCCGCGAGCATCGCCCCGAACATGTAGAAGACGTAGAAAAGCTTGTTGTTGTCGTACTCGTTGGGCTGAAAGAGCACCAGCTCCGCCACCGCGAAGATCGAAAGCGCGCCGGCGATCAACGGCCCGTGGCCGCGCCTGCGCCCGTCCAGCAGCACGCACAGCAGCAGCACGAACGCGGGCCCGACGTTCTTGATCCAGAAGAAGAAGTACTCGTCGATCAAGCCCTGGTTCTGGCTGTTGTTCACCCAGTTGAACTGCACGCGCAGCGAGCCGCCCTCGAGCGTCTGCTTGAACGCATTGCCGACCAGCTGCGGCAGCGCCAGCGCCATTGTGACCGCAAAGTAGAGCGCCGCGCCCGTGAAGAGCAGGCGCAGGCCGTCCCGCTCGCCGCGCGCGCGCAGCAGCATCGCGATCAGGTAGCCCGCGCTGAACAGGCCCAGCGCGAGGAACGAGTGCGTGTGGATCAGCGGCATCGCGCCCGCCAGGACGCCCAGCACGGCGAATGCGCGCCGGCTCCGGTCCTTTGCGGCCCACTGCAGCAGCAGCAGCGCGGGCAGCAGGGCCGTCCAGCCGCCCAGCAGCGTGCGCTGGGGCAGCAGCATGTCCACGATGATGTTCGACCAGCGCAGGTTGAACTCCGGCTGGTTGGCCGGCGTCTTGTACCAGCCCGTGAAGATCTCCAGGAAGTTGCTCGGATCGCGCAGCGCCATGTCCACGTCGTACAGGAAGCCGAAGCCGCCGTTGAGGAAGAACAGCGCCGCCGCCAGGATCAGCACGCCGCGCCGGTTGCCCACGCCCTCGCGGCACAGCAGCACGAACCCGAAGAACACCAGGAACATCATCAGCGTGCCGGGCACGATGACGGCCATGCGCAGGTCCATGCCCAGCAGCAGCATCGAGGTGCTCATGGAGTCCGTCAGGTAGGGATAGCTCAGCGTCGCGCCGGGCAGGATGGAGTACGTCGGCGGGAACGCGGCGTCGCGCAGGCTCGTGATGATGCCCAGGTGCAGGCACAGGTCGCCGTAGGTGGCCTGGCCGCCGTAGAGCGAGCCGTCGGCGGCCTGGCGCAGCACGTGCGTGTGCTGCAGGTATGCGCCCAAGAGGGTGAGCGGCACGGCGACGATCAGCGCGGTGATCAGCAGCTGGGCGTCATCCTCCTCCATGCGCCGCACGGGCCGCCTGTCGCGCAGCGCCCACGCCGCGGCGGTGACGGCCGCCAGCGGCGCGAGCGCAAGCGCATGCCCCAGGCGCGAAAAGCGCACCGCGGGGATGTAGGCCAGCAGCGCGGGCATCCACATGAGCAGCTCGACGCCCAGGCACAGGCCCAGCCACGCGCGCTCCACGGGGCGCCTGCGGGGGAACTGAAAGCGCGCGACGGCCACGCCGCACGCGAGGTAGACGAGCAGATAAGCCGTCGCGAGCATGGGATTTCCTCCTTCGAACGGAGTGGGTTACAGCGCCTCGCCGGCGTATGCGACGAGCAGCCTGACGGCCGCCTCCATGTCGCGCAGGTCGATCGTCTCCGCCGCGGAGTGCACGTAGCGGCATGGGATGGAGACGACGCCCGAGGGCACGCCGCCGCGCGTCTGATGGATGGCGCCCGAGTCGGTGCCGCCGGCGGTCAGGACCTCCATCTGATAGGGGATGTTCTGCGCCTTGGCCAGGCTGACCAGCCGGTCGCGCACGGCCGGCGCGCAGATGACCGAGCGGTCCATGACCTTGATCGCCGCGCCCGCGCCGAGCTTGACGGCCATCTTCGGCTTGGCCTCGGGCACGTCGCCGGTGAGCGTGACGTCCAGCGCGATGGCAAAGTCGGGATCGACGGCATAGGCGGCCGTGCGCGCGCCGCGCAGGCCGACCTCCTCCTGCACGGTGAAGACGGCGACGATCTCGTTGTTCGCCTGCGCCATCTGCATGAAGGCCTCGGCCAGCACCGCGCAGCCCGCGCGGTCGTCCATGGCGGGGGAGGCCAGGCGCCACTCGCCCAGCTGCGAGACGGCGGGCGCGTAGACGGCCACGTCGCCGATGGCAACCCTGGCCAGCGCTTCCTCGCGCGTGGACGCGCCGATGTCCGCGTAGAGGTTTTGCATCTTGGGCGCGCCCTCGATGTCCTCCTCCGCGCCGATGACGCCCTCCACGCCGTTTTCAAACACCACGCGCTGGCCCACGGACACCGACACGTCGATGCCGCCCACGTTGTACAGGCGCACGAAGCCGTGCTCGTCCGCGTCGGTGGCGATGAAGCCGATGTGGTCCATGTGCGCGGCGAACATGACGCGCTTGCCCGCGCCGTGCTTGCGCACGATCAGGTTGCCCAGCACATCCGTCTCCACGCTGTCGGCATAGGGCCGGAGCAGGTCGGCGATGACCGCGGCGATCTTTTCCTCATGACCCGTCGCGCCGTGCACGGCGAGCAGCTTCAAAAGCGTATCCTTGATCATGGAAGTATCTCCTCACTTTTTTGAAATGGGGCGCTTCTCAGCGCGCGACGGGATTTTCCGCGTTCAGCCGGGACAGGCACGCCAGCAGCAGCGCCTGCTGCGCCTCGATGTCGCGCAGCGAGGCCACGGACGAGGGCGAGTGGATGTAGCGGCAGGGGACGGAGAGCGTCACGCACGGCACGCCCGCGCGCGACTGATGGATCGCGCCCGCGTCGTTGCCGCCGGAGAGGAACTGCTTGTACTGCCAGGCGATGCCCTTGGCGTCTGCCGTCTCCGTCACAAAGCGCAGCAGGCCCTTGTGCGCGATGGACGTGCGGTCCATGAAGCTGACCGCCACGCCCTTGCCCACGCGCGTGACCTTCATGTGGTCGGGCACGTCGCCCAGGTCGTTGCTCGTCGTGCCCTCCAGCGCGATGGCCAGGTCGGGCTTTACGCGATAGGCGGCCACCTTCGCGCCGCGCAGGCCGGCCTCCTCCTGCACGGTGAACGCGCACGTCAGGTCGCCCTGGTAGTCGCTCTCCTTGAGCGCGCGCAGCATCGCCACGCAGCCCACCCGGTCGTCCAGCGCCTTGGCCTTGACCAGCGCGTCGCCAAACTCCACGTATTCGCTGTCAAACATCGCGTACGTGCCCACGGGGCAGAGCTTGAGCGCCTCGTCCTTCTTCTTGGCGCCCACGTCGATGTAGAGCTTGTCGTAGCCGAGCACCTTCTGCATGTCGGCGGCGCTCTGCAGGTGGATGGCCTTGGCGCCGATGACGCCCGGCACGCGGTCGTCGCCCACCAGCACGCGCTTGCTGACGATCACGCGCGGGTCGATGCCGCCCGCGCAGTCGATGCGCAGCAGGCCCTTGTCCGTCGCGCCCGTGACGATGAAGCCGACCTCGTCCATGTGCGCGTCGAGCATCACGTGCGGAAGGTTCGGATTGCTGCCCTTGCGAAAGGCGTAGACGCTGCCCATCGTGTCGCAGGTGACCTTGTCGCACAGGGGCGCGGCCGCCTCCCGCACGAAGGCGCGCACCGCGTCCTCGTGGCCCGTCACGCCGAACAGGTCCGTCATCTGTTTCAGAAGCATATCGTATCCTCCCAGTTTTCATCCAGCGACGCGATGTACGCGGCCAGCAGGCGCGCCTGCTCGCGCAGCGTGCGCAGCGAGATCGTCTCCACGGTCGTGTGCATGTACTTGAGCGGCAGCTCCATGAGCACCGTGGGCACGCCCACGCGCGAGATCTGCAGCTCCGCCGCGTCCGTCCAGGTCTCGCCCGAGCAGGCGGAGAGCTCGTGCTCGACGTGGATGTCCTTGGCCACGCCCAGCACCGCGTCCAGCATCCGGGGATGGATGTTCGGGCCGCAGGTGAAGCAGGCCTTGTCGATGTCGTGCGTCTCGTCCGCGGCGCAGTCGGGCATGTCCGCGTGCGTCACGTCGATGGCGATGGCCAGGTCCGGGTCGACGGCATAGACGCTCGTCTTCGCGCCGCGCGAGCCGACCTCCTCCTGCGAGGAGCACACGAGGTATACGTCCGCCTTGTGGCGCATCTGCGAGAGCGCCTGCGCGCACAGGTACAGGATCGCGCAGCAGGCGCGGTCGTCGAGCGTCTTGCAGGCGACGTAGTCGCCGCTCAGCTGTGTGAGCGGGCCCGTGAGCTGCACGCGGTCGCCGATGGATACGCGCTTTCTGACCTCCTCGGCGGGATAGCCCACGTCGATGTACAGGTCCTCGCGCCGGTAGTTCTTCTTGCGGTCGGCCTCGCTGAGGATGTGCGGCGGCTTGGCGCCGATGACGCCGTGCAGCGGCGGGTCGCACAGCACATTGACCTCGCTGGCCGGCAGGATGCGCGGGTCCACGCCGCCCATCTGCGAAAAGCGCAGGCAGCCGTCATCCTCGATGCCGGTGACGATCAGGCCGATCTCGTCCAGGTGCGCGCACACGTAGATCTTGGGGCCGCCGCCCTCGCCGGGCAGGTGCGCGATCATGTTCTGCAGCGCGTCCACCTGCACCTGCTCGCAGTAGGGCGCGAACGCCTCGCGCATGAACGCGGCGACCTCCTGCTCGTTGCCGGGCAGGCCGGAGCACTGCGTTGCGCGGGAGAGAAATTCCGTCAGGTTCAAGCGATCATCTCCTCATGGTGTTTCACTTTTGAAAGGCGCGCTTGCCGGCCTCGTGCGCGGCGATGATGCGGTCGCACAGCGCGTCGAACGCGGGGTCCTCCACGCGGCATTCCTCGTGCGTCCGGATGTAATCCCACGCCTGCTTGACCCCCAGGTCGAACGGCTTGGTGCAGATGAAGTCCGGCACCAGGCGCTTGACCTTGGCGCAGTCGAAGATCACCGAGTTGGACTTGTCGCCCTGCATCGGGCCGATGTAGGACGGGTCGCACGCGGTCAGGAAGTCCGTGGCGATGTGGTAGGGCCTGGCCTCAACGCCCAGCGTGCGCGCGATGACCTCCACGACCTGATCCCACGTCAGCTGCTCGTCGGAGGTGATCGTGTACGCCTCGCCCAGCGCCTCGCGGCGGCCCATCAGGCCGACGAACGCCTTGGCAAAGTCGTCCGAGTGCGTCAGCGTCCACAGGCTGGCGCCGTCGCCCGGCACGAGCACGGGCTTGCCCGCCAGCATGCGCGCCAGCACCTGATAGCCGCCCTTGTCGCCGTGGATCGGCACGGGGATCGACCGCTCGCAGTACGTGTGGCTGGGCCGCACGATCGTCACCGGGAAGCCCGTCTCGCGGTAGGCGGCCATGAGCGCGTCCTCGCACGCTGCCTTCTTGCGCGAGTACTCCCAGTAGGGGTTGTGCAGCGGCGTCGACTCGGTGATCACGCTGCCGCGCGGCGGCTTGTGGTAGGCCGAGGCGGAGCTGATGAAGAAGTACTGGTCGGTCATGCCCTGGAAGAGCCGGATGTCGCGGCGGGCCTGCTCCACGTCAAAGACGATGAAGTCCGCCACCACGTCAAAGCGCTCGCCCTGCAGCGCGGCCGCGACCGCGCGCTCGTCGGCGATGTCGGCCACGACGCTGCGCGCGCCCTCCGGCACGGGTCGGTTGCCGCGGTTGAGCAGCGTCATGTCCCATCCGCGCTGCAGCGCCAGGCGCGTCACAGCGGTGCTGATCGTGCCGGTGCCGCCGATAAACAATGCCTTCATGCGTTTCCCTCCATCCATGCGGACCCGCGCGGGCCCGGATCCGGCCGTCCAAGCGCGGCCATTTTCTTCAAACAATCGTATTATAGCATGTTTGCCGCTCAAAGGCTATGCGATTTCGCATGTGCACAAGATAAGGGCCGTGAAACGCCCGTTTCACGGCCCGGGGGAATGCGCAGGACGCTATACGTAGCCGCGCATGATGGCGGCGATCAAATTGGTCTTGTAGAAGTAGCCGGCCAGTTTGGACTGTTCGATCAGGTCGCCGACCTGTTCGATGGGCGAGACCGTCAGGATGATCGGCACCAGCGCAAAGATGACGAACACCAGGAACACCCCGCGCACGCCGCCGAACACGCCGCCCATCAGCGCGTCCAGGTGGCGCAGCACCGGCAGGCGGAACACGTAGCAGATCAGGTTGCCCAGCATCGTCAGCACGAGATAGGCGAGCAGGAAGCACAGCAGGAAGCAGATGATGTTCAGCGACACGGCGATGATCGTCTGATTGAGGTATTCGGAGATGTTGGAGCTGCCTGCACTGGCGAATACCTGGCTGCTGATGTTGCTGCGCACAAATTGCTGGAAGACCTCGGGCAGGTTGGCGCTTTGCAGGATGCTGGTCAGCGTGTCGGACGACAGGCTGGAGACGGGCGTCATCGCCAGCTCGACGTCCGTGATGCGCGAGCCGGCGTCCGTGTAGTACATGAGCGTGCGGATCAGCGACTCGTTGCCCTGCAGCACCTCTGCCAGCTGCGGATAGGTCAGGTAGGCGATCAGGAGCGCGCCCAGCAGCGATATGAGATTGAGCACGCCGCTGACAAAGCCGCGGTACATGCCCATGATGACGCTCACGCCAATGATCGCGATGATGATGTAATCGACGATGTTCAATGCCTCACCCCGTCTCTTCGTTTCGCCGTCAGCTCGGCAGCTCGATGACGTATGTCTCCGAGCCCGATGCGACGATGACCTTGTCGTCCTCCAGCATGCCCAGCACCTGGCTGATCTGTACCGGCATCGTATAGGCCGTGAACGTCTGCTCGCCGTAGCGGCAGCGGTATACGTGCGTGGAGGAGAACGCGTACACGCTCTTGGATCCCAGGGCCGCGCCGATACAGCCGGCCGGCAGGTGCATCACGCGGTCGGTCGAGCCGTACATCAGCCGCAGCGTCGTCATGCCGCCCGACTCGTTGTCAATCGCCGCGGGCACCAGGAGCTGATAGGACGTGTTGCCGACCCGGCGCATATCCTCCAGGTACCAGCCGTAGATCAGCACGTCGCTGACGTTCTGATCGCGCGTAATCCGGTAGTCATAGGCGCGGATCTTGCGCGTATCCACCACATAGAGGTGGTCATTGGTGTAGTACACGTCGTACACCAGCTGCTCGCCCAGCGTCGTATTGCCCAGCACCAGACGGCCCGGCTGATACGTCTGCAGGACCGTGGAGATGACCGTACCGCTCGTGTCGATGCCCAGCACCCACAGGTATTCGCTGTCGCCCACGGTGAAAAAATCCATGTCCAGCAGCGTCATGTCCTGCACGGCGATGGCGTCTACGCTCGCGCCGTCGTTGTCGATGACGTAGATCGTCCCCGTATCGCTGGTGCCCACGAAGGCCGCGATATAGCCCTTCCCGACGCGCGCAAACTGGATCTCGCTGTTCATGCGGTTGTTGTAGGTGTTCTGTCCCCGCGCGTTGAGCGCATAGAGCTGGTTGGCCG
Source organism: uncultured Eubacteriales bacterium (assembly GCA_944349855.1). GTDB lineage: Bacteria > Bacillota > Clostridia > Christensenellales > Aristaeellaceae > Beduinella. The sequence continues at coordinate 41,264 of CALVNS010000011.1, forward strand.
ACCAGGCGACCACGCGCTGGTTGCCCGCGCTGAAGCCGGCGTTGGCGCCGATCTGAAAGTTCCAACGGGTGCTGCCCGTGTCGCTCACGCACTGGAGCATCGTGCCGTCATAGTAGAGCACGTTGTCGCCAAACGGCGTGACATTCTGGCCCGGCAGCGCGCCCAGGCGCGAGGCGCGGCCCGTCATGCCGCTGGACGAACTGCCGCCCACGGACCACACCAGCAGCACGATGATCACCACCACCGCCAGCAGCGCGCCGAGCATCAGCGCGGGCGGCATGCTCCTCTTCTTCCGTTGCATCTGATCCTCCCGGGTCGTTTCGATGGACGATACGCCTCAGCGTATAACAGCGTATAAACGTATAGTTATTCTTTGCGCGGCGCGGCTTTTCCTCCACATGCCGCAACTTTTTCGCATTCACGCCGGTCAAAACAGCTGCGACTGGCTCCGCCTGCGCAGCGCTTCGGCCGCCTGTACGGCGGACATGCCGCGCACGTTGAGCAGCAGCGCGCCGCGCGCGCCAGGGCGCACGCGCCATTCCACCGCGTCGCCGGCAAAGATGGCCGCGTCCGCCTCCTGCGCGCTGCCCGGCGCCAACATGTCAAATCCCATGCCCGACAGGCTCTGTGCCATCGCTTCCAGGCCCGGCTGATAGGCCACCTTCATGCGCACGCTCCCCTTTCGCGTTCGACGTTTCAGGTTTAGGGTGCGCTTCACAGGCCCGTATTATGAGCCTCTCCGCGTATCAGACGAAAAAAAAACAAAAAACCTTGCATCCCCCGTCGCATGAAGTTTCGGCAAAGTTTTGGCGCATGCCGCAAGGTTTTCCACAAACGCATCCTTCATCAACCGCCGCCGCTGCGGGCGCGCGGCACATCCGCCCGCTTTTCAGGCAAAATGCCGCGTTTTGGCCGCATGTCGTGCACCCCACCGGCCAGGCGCAGAAGCCGTCACGAAAGCACGGCACAGGTTTTAACCTGGTTTTCCACAGAAAAGGCGTCCAAAACGGTGGATTTTGTGGATAAACTTTGGGATACTGTGGATAACCTTTACGCCTCCCGGCGCAACGTGCCCGCTTCGACGCGATAGACCGCGCCCTGACGCGCGCCCGCCAGGTCGGAAAGGTCCGTACAGGTGACGATCGTCTGCACGCCGTCGATGCGCTCGATCAGCTGCTGCCTGCGCCGGGGATCCAGCTCGCTCATGACGTCGTCGAGCAGCAGGATGGGCGCCTCGCCGCGCTCGCGCTCGACGACGGACAGCTCCGCGAGCTTGAGCGAGAGCGCGACGGTGCGCTGCTGGCCCTGAGAGCCGAACACGCGCGCCTCGCGGCCGGCGACGGTCAGGCGCAGGTCGTCGCGATGAGGGCCGACGGAGGTGACGGCGCGGCGCATGTCCTGCTCGCGCGCCTCGTGCAGCAGGCGCAGCATGTCCTGCGCCAGGCCGTCGCCCGCGCGCAGCTGGGTGACGTAAGCGATGTCGAGCGCCTCGTCCGCGCCGGCGATGTCCCGGTGGCAGGCGCAGGCGGCCTCGCGCAGCGCCTGGACGTACTCGCGCCGGTGGCGGACGATCTGCGCGCCAGCGAGCGCAAGCTGCTCGTCCCAGGCGTCCAGCGTGGCGCGCGCAGCGGGAGAGCGCAGCATCTCGCGCAGGAGGTTGTTGCGCTGGTTGAGCGCGCGTACATAGCGCTGCAGGGCGTAAAAATACGCCGGACGCAGCTGCGAGAGCTCCATGTCGATGAACCGGCGCCGCTCGGCCGGGCCGCCCTTGACGATGGACAGGTCTTCCGGCGCAAAGAGCACGGCGTTGACGTGGCCCATCAGCTCGCCGATGCGCGCGACCTGCGCGCCGCCCACGCGCACGACCTTGCGCCGCCTGTCCGCGCGCGAGAGCGTCACGGACACGTCGTGCGTGCCGTCCCGGTGCAAGACCTCCACGGAGACGAACGCGGCGTCCTCACCCCAGCGGATGAGATCGCGGTCGTGCGGCGTGCGGTGCGAGCGGCCCAGGCAGCACAGGTGCAGCGCCTCCAGGACGTTGGTCTTGCCCTGGGCGTTGCGTCCCGTCAAGACGGTCATGCGCGCGTCGGGCAGCAGCTCGGCGCGCGCATAATTTCGAAAGTTTACGAGGCGGATTTTCTTGATCTTCATCTCTTTTTTCCATCTTGCAGGCCGCATGGCCCGCGCAGCGCGGCCTCAGGACGCGAACACGCGCACGGGCAGCACCAGGTACAGGTAATCCTCGCCCTCGGGCGGGCAGATGACGCAGGGGCTGACGTTGGAGTTGAAGCGCATGCACACGCTTTCCTCCCCCAGCACCTTGAGCACGTCGGACACGTAGCGCACGTTGAAGGCAATCTCCATGTCCTTGCCCTCGGTGAGGATGCTCATCTGCTCCTGCACCTCGCCCAGTTCTGCGTTGGAGGTCAGCGTCAGCGTGTCGCCCTCGATGTGGAAGCGCACCAGGTTGTTCTTGCCCTCGCGGGCGATCAGGCTGGCGCGGTCGATGGCGTTGCCCAGATCTGCACAGCGCACCTGGATGCGGGTCTGCCACTCGTTGGGCAGGATCTGGCGGTAGCGGATGTACTCGCCCTCCAGCAGCCGGGTGACGACGCGCGTGGAGCCCATGTCCGCAGTCAGGTGCGTGCGGCCGATGTGCAGCTCCACGGGTGCGTCCTCTTCGGAGAGGACCTTGGCCAGCTCGGAGAGCATCTTGCCTCCAACGACCGCCTGTACGGGCGCGTCTACCGGCTCGGGCAGGTCTGCCCGGCGCATGGCCAGGCGGAAGCCGTCGAGCGCGACCATGCGCACCTCCTGGCCCTCGATCTCCATCAGGCAGCCGGTGAGGATGGGCCGCGTCTCGTCAGTGGCGATGGCAAAGCAGGTCTTCTGCACCATGTCGCGCAGCGTCTTTTGCTGGATGGTCACGCGGCTTCCGCCCTCGACCTGCGGCAGCTCCGGGTACTCGACCGGGTTCATGCCCGCAAGCGTCGTGCGCGAGCTCTGGCAGCGGATCGTCGCCGCATATCGGTCGTTGACGGAGATCTCGACCGAGCCGCCGGGCAGCTTGCGCACGATCTCGCCAAACAGGCGGCCGGGCAACACGACGCGCCCCTCCTGCGCGACCTGCGCGGGAATGGAGGTCTCGATGCCCAGCGCCAGGTCGGTGCACGTCAGCCGCAGCCCTTCCGGGCAGGACTCGACGAGCACGCCTTCCAGCACCTGCAGGGTGGAGCGCACGGCAAGCGCGCGGCTCACCGTGGAAAGCGCGTTGACGAGATCTGTAACTTGACAGTTGAAACGCATCGTAAAAACTCCTTCCGGATGTAGTAGCAGTATATATGGGCAGTAGGATCCGTAGGGCATTGGAAACTGTGGAAAAACGGCGAAAGATGACCATACGCCGTGAAAATGGGTCGGGAAGGTGCTGTGGACAACCCGATTTTTTTCCACATCCGCCACGCCAAAAGGAAGACGAATGCGCCCTGGCCTCCTCGGGCCGCCTCCAGGCCGATCCGCGTGTGAAAATATCCCAACTTCATATATTCGAGAAATGCCGGGCAAATACCTGCAAAAAAGTTCCGCCTTTTCAAAAATAGAACGTTTGAATGGCACGGGAGCCTTCGCGCGATGCAAAAACCCGGCCTTTGCGATGAAAGGCCGGGCCGTTTTCAATGCATGCGCCTCAGCGGAAGAACGTCTGCGTATCGATCCGCTGGTATCCGCCATAGCTGTAGGGACACTCAAACATCTGCCCGGCCAGCTCCTTGCCCAGGAATGCCAGGGTGATCTCGTCGGCCTTTTCCGCGATGTCGACGTCCTCAAAGGCGTCGGGATAGACCGTCTTGGCGATGTACCAGGTGTTGAGCAGCGCGATCTCGTAGTTGGTGTAATAGGCGTTGTAGGCCAGCAGCAGATAGGCCTCGCCATCCTCCCATGCCTTGCAGCCGTCAAACATCGTAGGGTCCACCTGATAGAGTGGCGCGATGTTCTTGACCGCCGCGGCGTCGATGAACAGGACGTCCATCTCCTCGCCCAGCGAGACGAACAGCTCCGCCTCGATGGGCTGAATGCCGCCGACGGCCAGCCCGGTCAGCACGTTGCGCACGTTGGCGACCTCGAAGGCGGCGTAGTCCTGCGCCGTGGTCAGGTGGTTGGTCGTGCCCCAGTTGCCCAGGCCGCAGATGTACGCGCCGGGCCGTTCGTCGCCCTGAAAGGCCTCGGTGCGCCGCTGGATGTCCGCGCGCTCGGCCTGCACGAAGTCCACGAGCGCCTGCGCCTTCTCTTGTGCGTCAAAGACCGTGCCCAGCAGGGCCATCGAGCCGGCAAACGCGTCGTCGAACACGCCGTCCGCGCCCGAGCGCAGCGTGACGACCGGCACGCCCAGCTGCTCCTGCAGCGCGTCGGCCTTTTCCACATCCTCATATTCGGAAATCACGATGTCCGGGTCGCAGGAGAGGATCTTCTCCGCCTCCGCCGCCTGCGCGTTGGGCCCGCCCACGCCGCAGGAGGGCAGCGAGGCGAAGACGTCTCCGTAGGCCAGCACGTAGGGCCGCGCCACGCCGTCGAACATGCGCGGGCGGTCCTGCAGCGTCTCGTTGTCGATGTCCTCCACGCCGCACAGCAGCGACACGTCCCCGACGTAGCAGTACATGCGCAGCGCGCCCGCGCCGATGCATACCACGCGCTCGTAGCTGCCGGGCACGACCTGTACCTCGCGCCCGATCATGTCCGTGATGGCGACCGCTTCCTCCGCCGAGGCGGGCGCGAAGGCGGCGCAGTGCAAGATGGCCATCAGCGCCGCGAGCAGCGACGCAATATACCTGTTTCGATTCATGGCGTTTCTCCTCCCAATATGATCGTTTCTCCCTCGTGCCGAATGATTCGCACGCGCGCCCCGAACACGTCGAAGATGGCGTCCGCATCCAGCTGCTCCTTCGGACCGCCGTATCGGATGGCCCCATCCTTCAGGCAGAAGAAGCGCTCGCCCAGGCGCAGGGCCTGGTTGAGGTCGTGCAGCGAGACGAGCACGGCGATGCCCCGCGCAGCCAGCGCCCGCACCTGCCGGCAGAAGAGCTGCTGGTTGGCGATGTCCAGGTTGCCCGTCGGCTCGTCCAGGACCATCAGCCGGGGTTCCTGAGCCAGGGCGCGGGCGATGGCGACCTTCTGCCGCTCGCCGCCCGAGAGGCGCTGCACGTTTTGCCGGGCGACGGATTCCAGGCGCATCTGCGCGAGGATGCGCTCCACAGCGGCGCAGTCCTCCGGTCCCGCGCGCAGGCCGAAGCGGGCCACGCGCCCCATCAGCACGGAGTCAAAGACGCTCAGCGCGCCGAAGCGGATGTCCTGCGGCACGTAGGCGATGCGCGCCGCCCGCTCCTGCCGGGACATGCGCGCCACGTCCGCGCCGTCGAGCAGGATGGCGCCGCAAAGCGGCGTGCACAGGCCCAGAATGTTCTTGAACAGCGTGGTCTTGCCAGAGCCGTTTTTGCCCAGGAGCACGCCGATCTCGCCGTCCGCCAGCTCCAGGGAGACGCCGCGCAGCGCCAGCGGCCCGTGCCGCCCATAGCGAAACGACAGGTTTTCGATGCGCAGCATCAGCCCGCCTCCCTTCGCGAGAGGACGATCGCCGCAAAGAACGGCGCGCCCAGCAGCGTGGTCACGGCGCCCACGGGCAGCGCGGAGCCGCCGCCCATGCTGCGCGAGAGCGTGTCGGCCAGCAGCAGCAGCAGGCTGCCGCTCAGGGCCGAGGCGGGCGTTGCGAACCGGTGGTCCTGCCCCAGCAGCTTTTTCGTCACGTGTGGACAGATGATGCCGACAAACCCGATGATGCCCAGAAACGAGACGCACACCGCCGTGATCAGAGAGCAGATCAGCAGCGAGAGGAAGCGCAGCCCGCCCACGTCCACGCCCATCGACCGCGCGGCCGCGTCGCCGCTGAGCAGCGCGTTGAAGCGCCAGGCCATCAGGCAGAAGAACGCGGCGGAGGGGAGCACGACCGCGGCCATGATCGCGTCGGTCCGGTAGGTCGCGCGCCCCAGGTCGCCAAAGTTCCAGATGACGGCCGCCGACAGCCCCACATCTGTCGCATAGAATTGAAGCAGCGTCGTCCCGGCCGTCCAGACGGAGCCCATCGCCACGCCCGCCAGCACGACCACGCCGGGAGAGAACGCCCGGCGCGTGCACAGGCCCAGCACCAACAGCGCGGACAGCATCGAAAACGCGAAGGCCGTCAGCGACGCCGCGTAGGGATTGATGCCGGCGGCGTAGTTTTGCAAGTTGTTGCCCGTGGAGACAAAGCCGCCCACGAAGGCAAGGATCGACAGGTTCGCGCCGAACACCGCCGCATTGGAGACGCCCAGCGTGGAGGGCGAGGCCATGGCGTTGCCCAGCACGGTCTGCATGATCAGGCCGGAGAGCGACAGCCCCGCGCCCGCCAGCAGCGCCGCCAGCACGCGCGGCATGCGGATGTTCCAGACGATGCGCACGTCGCTCGCCCGCTCGCTCGTACGCGCAAGCGCCGCGAGGCATTCGCCGGGCGACATGCCGGACGCGCCGACAAACAGGCACAGGAAGGCCGCCGCCGCCACGCACATCGCCAGCGCGGCGATCGCCGCCGTCTTCTTCGGACCGTCCGCCGTCCTCATCTGGTGCCCTCCGCGGGCTTTAAAAGCGCGCCGGAGACGATGTAGATGCCCTCGTCCGACAGGACGGTATCCACCTGCAAAAAATGAGAGAACAGCGCGGACAGCTCGGGCGCGGGGAGCATGCCGCGCGATACGCCCGCGGCGTGGCCCGCGTGATGTGCGTTGAGCTGCTGCAGCCCCATACCGTGCGCGACCGTCAGGCGTCCGCCGGGCCGGAGCCAGCGCACGAGGCTGCCGACCAGCCGCTCGGGATCCGGAAAGTGGGGAAACGCGTTGTACACCACGCAGCAGTCGTAGGCGGGCGTCGGCGTCAGCGCCTCGACGTCGCCGCAGACCACTTCGACGCCGGGAACGGCCTTGGCGGCGGCGATGCGCGCCATCTCGGGGGAGATGTCCACCGCCATGACCCTGTCGACGCCGCGCTGCGCGTAGAAGGGGAATAGCACGCCCGTGCCGCAGGCGACGTCCAGCACCGCAGCGCCGGGGCAAACGCCCGCCGCGTCCAGGATGCGGCGGATCTTGTCCTCGTCCACGACGAGCTGCGCGTCCCAATCGGGCGCGAGGCGGTCGAAGAAGTCGACGATCGTCCGTTGATTCATGAAAATGACATGCCTCCTCGCAAAAAAAGGGGCGCGCCGTTTTCCGTCGGGAAAACGGCGCGCCTTCATGGCATACGCCTTCGATACGATGTGGCCAAACGGGATCTGTGGACGCTTCTGCGCCCTGCGCCAGCCTTCGGGCCGGCATTGCCCATTCATGATAGCATAAACGGCCGCGTCCGTCAATGCCGGCCTCACATGGCCCGGATGAGGTCGATCGCGCTTTGAATCAGATGGGAGACGGACAGGTCCGGCACGCCTGCGATCAGGTTGTCGCAGTGGTTGATCGGGATCAGGACGCGCTTGGCGCGGCTCTGCCCGATGGCCGCGGCCATGGCGGGCGTGATCTCGCCCAACAGCGCGTCGGCGATGACGATGCCGACCGGCCCGACGATGACGTCGGCCTTCCGGGCGCAGACGATGACCGCGTTTTCGCCGGTGGCCGCGCTGTCCGCGCCCGCCCGGAGCATGGCGGAGGTGGCCAGGCTGTTGGTGCCCACCGCCGTCACCACCGCGCCCTCCACGCGCTGCTTGAGCATGGAGACGAGCTGTTTTCCGATGCCGCCGCCCTGGGCGTCCACCACCAGTATCTGCATGTGCGCACCTCTTTTTCAATGGGTTGGTCACTTATTTTACCACACATGCGGCGCAGGGCGCAAGGCACGCAAAAAGCCGGCCCCCTCGGAGGAAGGGGCCGGGCGGCGCGGCTCACACGCCCAGCGCCTGGCGGCGGTACTGATACAGCAGCGCAGGCCAGTCGGTCTGGATGATGTCGATGTGCTTGTCAAACAGCTTGCCCCAGCCCAGGGCAGGGTCTTCCAGGATGGATACGTCGTCGTCCAGCTTGCCGAACAGATCGCGCACGCCGATGTTGCCCAGCACGATCGCGTTGACCCATGTGTACAGGTTGCGCTCGTGAATCTTGCGGATGTTCTCGTCGTCAAACAGCTCCGCGTTCCGGTCAAAGGCGATGATCTCGCAGCCCACGACGTTTACGTCGGCATAGCGCAGCGCCTCCTCCACGTCCTGCATGGAGTAGCAGATGGGCATGAACATGTACTTGACCGGATGGGCGCTGAGCGCATCGAATGCGGCTTTCGCCTTGAGCGGTGCCTTGAGCACCACCTGGTGCAGGGCGTCCGGGTGGCGGTCCAGCTCCTGAAGCACCTGTGGGAAGATGCCCCAGGCGCGGTCGATGTTCAGCAGGCCGTCGCCGGGCAGGTAGTCCAGGATCTCCGAAAGGCGGTTGATGCGCCCGTCGGCGCGCTGGCGGCAGGAGGTCAGCGGGCGCAGGGATTCCACCTCCTGAGAGGTCATCTGCTTGATGCACTTGTCCACGCCGAAGACGTCCGGCTCATGCCCGTCGTGGAAGGAGTAGAGCACGCCGTCGGTGGTCGAGTTGACGTCGGATTCGACCATGTCCGCCCCCATCTGGAAGGCGGCCTTGTACGCGCCGATGGTGTTCTGGGTGATGTTGCCGCCCCAGCTGCCGCGATGGACGGCGATCAGGCACTTTTTCTTTGAGATTTTGTCGCTCAGGTTGGCGTTGATGTGCGCAAAGCGCGCCTGTCCCAGGGCCATGATATCCTCACTCCTTGAATTTGCTGTCGCCGCGGCCGTATACCAGGTAGAGCACGACGGCGGAAATGATCATCATCAGCACGGCGTAGATGAACGTGAGCGCCATGCCGTTGGGGTTGTTCATGTCGTTGGTCAGGGATTTGATCTGCACGCCCAGCGTGGGGTTGAGCGGATGATAGAGGAACGCGGACGCGTCGTAGTCGCTGATCAGGCCGTTGAAGTTCAGCGCCGCGATGGCCATGACCGTGGGCAGGATGACCGGGAAGATCACGCGGCGGAACGTGTACAGTCCGCTTGCGCCCAGATTTTTCGCCGCGTCCTCCAGGGCGTCGTCCAGGGAGAAGAAGGCGGCCTTGGTCATGCGCATGGTGAAGGGCAGCTTGATGATCACATAGCAGATCAGCAGGATGATCATCGTGCCGGTCAGCACCTGATAGAACATGTAGATCCGGCGCACGTTGAAGGCCATCATCAGGCCCAGGGCGATCATGGTCGTGGGCAGCAGCCAGGGGATCATCAGGCTGTACTCCAGCACGCTGGAGGTCAGGCGGTTCCTGTGCTTCTGGATGTAGCGGCAGGCGATCACCACGATCGCGCCGACGATCACGGCTGCGAGCGCGGAGTAGCAGATGCTCACCAGGAACGGACGGAAGTTGGAAACGCTCTGCAGCAGGTATTTGTAGTTGTCCAGCGTGAAGGAGGAGAGCGTCAGCGTGCGCGTGCCGATGGCCTTGCTGTCCGTAAAGGAGAAGAGCACGATCAGCACGACCGGCACGACGTAGATCACGAACAGCACGTACGCATAGATGTGGGCAATCACGTTGACGACCGGGTTGGAGATCTTCTGCTTGATGATCTTCGTCTTGACCTTCGAAACGGACATGTAGTGGCCGCGCTTTTCGATCTGCGTCATGACGAACAGCAGCAGCATCGTCGCCAGGCCCAGCACCAGCGACAGCAGCGCCGCCAGGTCCTTGGAGGAGGTGGTGTCCGCGAAGGTCTTGATCATCGGGTTGATGGTCTGAAACTCGGTGCCGCCCACCAACAGGGGCGCGCTCATGGCGGACAGGCCCGTGATGAAGGTGAGGATCGTCACCGCGAAGAGGCTGGGCTTGAGCACCGGCAGCACCACGCGGCGCAGAATGTAGAACTGGCCCGCGCCCATGTTGCGCGCGGCCTCGACCGTCTGAAAGTCGACGGCGCGCATGGCGTTGCGCAGGAAGATCATGTGGTTGGAGGTGCAGCTGAACGTCATCACGAACAGCACCGCCCAGTAGCCCGTGAACCACGAGGGGTTCATGTTGGGGAAGATCTGCAGCAGCGCCTTGGTCAAAAAGCCGCCGTTGCCGTAGATGAACTTGTAGCCGGATACCAGCGTGATGCCGCCGTAGATCAGCGTGGTCATATAGCCCAGACGCAAAATCTTGGCGCCCTTGATGTCAAAATACTCGGTCAGCAGCACCAGCGAGATGCCCACAAGGCCCACGGTGATGGAAAGCGTCGGGCCGAGGATGAACGAATTGCCCAGCGCCTTCATCGCGCGCTTGGACTTGAGCAGCTTCATGATGGGCTCTACGGAGAAGGCGCCGTCGGCGAAGAAGACGGTCTTGAGCAGGTTCAGGTTGGGCAGGATGAGACAGGCCAGAATGAACCAGGTAAAGAAGATGAAGAGCGCAATCCCGCCGGGGGTCAACCGGATCTTTTTGCGCGGGGCATTTGCGGTCATGTACATTCCCCCCTCAATAGACCATCAGATCGTCCGGCCGGATGGAAGCGGTGACCTGCTCGCCCGCCTTGAAGTACTTCGTGCCGTCGTTCTTCTCGATCGCGCGGATGGTCTGTCCGCACAGGGAGAGCGTGTACTTGATGTACAGGCCGTAGTATTCCCTGTTGGTGATGACCGCCGGGAAGCGGGCGAAGCCCTCCGCCTGGGGCAGGTTGACGTGCACGCGCTCCAGGCGCAGGTACGACGCCTTGTCCGGGTCGAACGCGGCGCCGGTCTGGGCGGACAGCTCGCGCAGCAGCGCCGGCTGCAGCTTGTTGATGTCGCCGATGAAGTTGCACACGAACTCCGTCTTGGAGTGGTTGTAGATCTCGTTGGGCGTGCCGATCTGTTCGATGCGCCCGTTGTTGAATACGGCGATGCAGTCCGAGAGCGTCAGGGCCTCCTCCTGATCGTGCGTGACGTACACGGTGGTGATGCCGAAGTTCTTCTGCATCTCCTTGAGCTCGCCGCGCAGCTGCACGCGCAGCTTGGCGTCCAGGTTGCTCAGCGGCTCGTCCAGGCAGATGATGGCCGGGTTGTTGACCAGGGCGCGGGCGATGGCCACGCGCTGCTGCTGGCCGCCGGACAGCTCCGCCACCTTGCGCGCGAGCTGGGTTTCGCTCAGCTCGACCTTTGCGGCCATCTCGTGTACGCGCCGGTCGAGCTCGCCCTTTTCCACCTTGTTCACGCGCAGGCCGAAGGCGATGTTCTCATAGACGCTCATGGTCGGGAAGAGCGCATAGTTCTGAAACACCATGCCGATGTTGCGCTTTTCCACGGGCATGTCGGTGATGTCCTTGCCCTTGACCACGACGCGGCCCTTGACGGGGGTGATAAAGCCGGTGATCGTGCGCAGGGTGGTGGTCTTGCCGCATCCGGAGGGGCCGAGGAACGTGTAGAACTGGCCCTCCTTGACGTGGATGTTGATGTCCTCAAGCGCGGTAAAGTCGCCGAACTTGACCTCGATGTCAGTCAGATTGATCATGGCGTTTATCCTCTCCTGTCGCTAAAAAAGGGAGGCAGAGGCGCCGAGCCCCTGCCCCTTCGGAACATGCCCTTACGGGAGATACTCCAGGGCGATCTTCTCGCACCAGGCGTCGATATTCTCGGCGACCAGCGCCCAGTCGATGTCCTGCGCGGGGATCGCGCACAGCTCCTGCTGCACGGCGTCGGCCTTCTCGGCCGCGATCTCATTGGCCGGCATGGTGCCGAACTGCTCGGCCCACTCGCCCTGGATCTGCGCGGAGCCGAACCACTCCACGAAGCGCAGCGCCTCGTCCATGTTCTTCGTGCCGTTGATGATGCCCACGCCCTCGACCGCGTAGGGCACGCCCACCTCGGGCTTGGCCACGCCGGTCTTGGTGCCGTACATCTCGTCGTACTGCACGACGCCGGAGGACCACATCTGGCCCATCACGACCGGCGTGTTGGGGTTGGCGATCTGCGCGTAGAGGTCCACGCCCTCTTCGCTGGGCACGCCGCAGGCGTAGTACGCCCCGATGGCCTCCCAGCCCTCGTCGGAGATGCCCAGCTCGCCTTCCGGATCGATGTAGCGGGTCAGGATGCCGGCGATGACGTTGCGCGGCGTGCCGCCCGTCAGGCTGGTGTTGACCTCATACTTGCCGTGGAAGGCCTCATTGGTCCACAGATCGGGCCAATCCTTGGGCGCGTCCTCTTCGCTGATCTGGTTCAGGTCGTAGGCCAGCACGATCGCCTGCTTGACGATAGCGTAGTAGTAGCCGTTCGGATCGTTCAGGCCCTCGGACACCTCGCTGGCCCAGGACGGCGCTTCAAAGGGAACCAGCAGGTCGCGGGAGATCAGATCGTTCCAGATGATGGCGTTCAGGCCGAACACCACATCCGCGATGGGGTTGGCGGCCTCGCCGATGATGCGCTGCTGCACGGCGCCCGCGCCCTCTTCCAGCACGGCCAGGTTGAAGCCGTCCTGCGCGGCGCGCTCGGTCAGCCACTCCTTGCGTCCGGAGCTGCCCGAGTTGGTGTAGATGGTCAGCTGCACGCCGGTGCCCTTCACATCGGCGCCGGTGGCCTCTTCGGCCACGCCGATGGAAAAGACGCTCAGGAGCATCAGGACCGCCAGCACGAGTGCGAGACATCTCTTCATGTGAAAATCCTCCTCGATTTTTTGTGAAGCTTTTCGCTTCTGTCTACTGTAATCATAGCACAAAATTGGAACGTGTCAATACATATTTTCAAAATTTTACGAAGAATCTTGTATTTCTTTACCCGATTCTTACGCGGCGGGGGCATTGGAAGCCTCAACAGGCGTGCGCATCCCGAGAAAGGCGTTCAAAGGGATTTGAACGTGCCACATTCTATGCTATACTATAGGGGACGAATGCAAACACATGCAGGTTGCGGCCGCCGCGAGGCCGCAGGCCACGCGAAGGGAGAGCGCATATGCCCACGATCAAAGATATCGCCCAGCTCGCGGGCGTATCCCACGGCACCGTATCCAACGTGCTCAACGGGCGGGGAAACGTCAGCTTTGAGAAGATCAAGCGCGTGCAGGATGCGGCCCGGCGGCTCGGCTACAGCCTGGATGACCGGGCGCGGCGCCTGCGCCAGACGGAGGATCAGGTGATCGGCATCATCCTGCCCAATCTGATGGAGGCGGGATATACCGCGCTGTTTGCCGCCGTCTCCTCCAGGATGCAGGCGCTGGGATACCGCTGCGATCTGTATGTCACCAATGACATTCCGGCGCAGGAGGAGACGGCGCTGGCCGAGCTGGCCGGCAAGCGGGTGCGCGGCGCAGTGCTGATCTCCTGCCAGCCGGAGGGCAGCCCGGCGCGCGAAATGCTGGAGCGCACGGATGCGCGCGTGGTGGCGCTGGTACGGGAGACGGCCTGCGACAGCGCCTTCATCGGGTTTGACGAGAACCGGATCGCCGAACGGGCCGTCTCCATGCTGCAGGGAACCGGTTGCCGCCGCTTGTGTGCGATCACCGGGCTGACGGTCCATCGAAGCGAATCCGGCCTGCTGGAGGCATTGCGGCGCGCGCTTCCGTCGGATGTAGCGCTCACCCACTATCAGACGGATACGGCCTGCGCGGACATCGCGGCGTTCACCTGCATGAGCGCGGAGGAGCTGCCGGACGCAGTGCTCGTCACATCGCCCGTCTTTGCGCTCAAGCTCAGGGAGGCGTGCGCGTACCGCCGCCTTGAGCCGCCTGTGATCATCGCGCTCGCGCCCACGTCGCTCATCGGCGCCGGTGATGCGATGCGCCGCATCATGCTGGGCTGGAAGGACATGGCGCACATTGCCTGTTCGATGCTGCTGGAACAGGAGGAACGCCGCAGGGTGATCCTTGCGCCCGCGCGCTCCGACGTCCCGTTCGCCCGCGGGATGGCCGCCTCGCCCCGGCAGAAGGTGCGCGCGCTGATGATGGACGGCCCGGACACAAAGGCGCTGCTCAAGCTCCTGCCGGACTTTACGGCCCTCACCGGCATCGATGTGGAGATCACCTCGCTGCCCTATCAGGAATTGTACAGGGCCGCCGTCGAATCCGGCGGCACGGATCGCTTTGACGTGCTGCGCCTGGACGTGGCCTGGCTGTCCTCCCTGGCCGACGCGCTGCTCAGACCCTATGCCCCGAAGGACGGCGTCGTGCAGTCCATCCTCGCGCCCATGCTCGAATCCGTGCGCAAGCCGTTCAGCACCGTCGCGGGACAGGTCTACGCCTTCCCCTTTACGCCGAACGTGCAGCTTCAGTTCTACCGCAAGGACATCTTTGAGGATACAAAGGTCCGTCGGCAGTACTACGAGAGCCGGCACAGGCAACTTGGCGTTCCGGATAATTACGACCAGTACTGCGACCTGCTGCGCTTTTTCAGCCGCGGGGAGAACCCGGAGTCGCCCGTAGAATGCGGGGCGTCCGTCGTGGTGAGCACCGTGCAGTGCATCAGCGGCGAGTTCCTGCCGTGCTTCTACGCGCAGCATGGGCGCCTGTTCAGCGCGGATGGACGGCCCGCGCTCAGCGAGGGCGCCGTGCTCAGGGCCCTGGCCTACTACGCCGACATGTACGCGCATGCCAGACATATCGACGACGGACGGTTCTGGCGCTCCAGCGTGGAGCAGTTCACGCGCGGAGATACCGCGATGCTTCACATGTTCATCAATCATGTCTATGGCATCGCAAACCTGCGCAAGTCCCGGATTGCGGGGCAGATCGGCTTTTGCTCGGTGCCCGGCCGCGCGCCGCTGCTGGGCGGGGGCGTGTTGGGCGTGGCGCGCACCGGTCAAAATCCCGAGGCAGCGCTGGAGTTCATCCGCTGGGCCTGCAGCGAGCACATCGCCCTGCCCTTCACCCTGCTGGGCGGCATCTCGCCCTGCCGCTGCATCTACGACAACCCGGACATCCTGGACCTGTATCCGTGGCTGAGCATCGTGCCACAGAACCTGTCGCTGGCGCGTGTGCGCAGCGTGCCCGCGGGCGTGAGCGAGTACGCGGTCGAGGTCGTCATCGGAACGGCGGTGCAGAACCTGCTCAAGGGCCGCTGCACGCCGGAGGGTGCGCTGGACTGGATGCGCACCGGGCTGGAGGCGCTCACGCAGCGCATGGCCTGAGGATCTGGATCAAAAAAAAACGGCCGGAAGCCGCGCTCATCGCGCCGCGTCCGGCCGGACTTTTGTCCAGGCTTTCAGGATATCTCGCATGTTTTGCGCTGGCGGATCGCCGCCGTCCAGGCGCAAAACAGGGCACAGAAGCCCGTGCAGAAAGGCCTCATGCTGCGCGCGGTTGCAGGAGGACGCGCCGTGATCATACGCGGCCGTCTCGCGCAGAAAGGCCTCGTGCGCCGCGTGCAGATCGCCGCCCGGCAGGATGCGCGCGCCGAACGCCTCCAGTTCCCGCCGGTGCACCCGTACCACGCGCAGGTCTGCGCCGGCCGTCAGGTACACCGCCAGACGAAACAGCGGGTCGAAGGGCGCGTGAAAGCTGTCCATGGAGCCCGCCATCACGAACGTTTCGGCCGCCCTTGCCGCCGCCATCAGGCGGCGGATCTTTTCCTCCCGGGTATACATGGCCGTATAGGGCGCAGGCGTGTCCGTCCGCCAGATGTAGTCGTCGATGTCCAGAAAGCCTGCGCCCAGCTCCTGGGCCGCGAGTCGGCCCAGCGTGGTCTTGCCCGCGCCGGACGGACCGACGATGATGATTCCCTGCATGCCGTCTCTCCTTCCTTTGATCTTGCCGTACGCCTGCGCTGCTTTCGCAGAAACATCGCCCCGTTCGCCCCCTCCAGGCGGGGATGCGTCAGACGTCCGGCGGGATGGGCATTCCCATGGATGAGGCCTGCCCGGTTTTGCGGGGACGGCAGAGCCTGTCGGAGATTTCCCTGCGGCCACGCTGCCCAAAGTCCGGCGTCCACGGGCGCAGATCGTGAATGAGCAGGCCCGGCCGGTTCCGCTCCAGCTCGCAGATCGCCCTGCCGGAGGGGTCGTAGAGGCCGGTGGGCGCGGTCTGATGCGGGCCGGCGGCGTTTACGGCCAGCGTGTGGCACACGTTTTCGACCGCGCGCGTGCGCACATGCGCCCAGATCAGATCATATCGGTCCGCATTGTCCCGGTCGGACACGTCGTAGAACAAAATGACATTCAAGTCCGTATTCTCCACGTAGAGCTCCCGGAAGTATTCGGGGAAGCGGATCTCGTAGCAGATGCGAAGGCCGATTTTGACGCCGTCCGCCTCGAAGACGCCCGGGTCGCTTCCGGGCGCGAAGTGCTCGGCGTCCCATCCCCACAGCGCCCGCTTCCGATACACCGTGCGCCGTCCCTCTGGCGTGAAGAGCAGGGCCGCATTGTAATGACGTCCATCTGCTTGAGCGATCGTTCCCACGACGATCGACATTCGGTGCGCCCGGGCCAGGCACTCCAACTCGCCGTAGTAGCGGCCGGCGTGTTCGAAGTCGACCGCACCGGGATGGGGAATGTCGCGGGGTGGATAGCCCGTGAGCGCGCACTCCGGAAAGAAAAGCATTTGGACGCCCGCCTGTGCGGCCCGCGCGATGGCCTGGCGGATCTGCCGAAAGTTGGAGGGCATGTCGCTGGTGACGGAAAACTGGCAGGCGCCGATCTTCATGCGGGTGTACCTCCCATCTTAGCGGCGTATCAGTGGGAAAACAGCATGACGGTTTCAGTATAACGTCTATAAGAGCCGTGAAAAATCCAAGGGGGAGGAAGACTTACGAGGAATCTGTCGCTGCGGCGGGACGGGGGGATGATATACCTTTGCTTCCTTTTCCGGCCAGCCGGATTTTGCCCTGTGAGCAAATCCCGATTTCGTCCGTCACCGAACAAAATCTGCCTGTCCTACTGCCGCCGAAAAGTGTCTGTCCGCTGCCCATCTGCCCAGGTTGCAGATGCAGCAGTCAGCCCCTTTCCGGCATCAGCCGGAAGCAAAGGCATAACACACTATACTTTGCCAGCAACGCCAAGCAAAAGCATATCCTACTACCTCGCCGTGATCGGTTTCGGCAATGTAGAGAGTGTGTTTCCGATCATTTAACCTTTCTACAAATGCTCCTTTGTAAAGTAGCGAGCTTCGGTTTTGAATAAGTCAGGTCTGCCTTTATAGTGTAGTCTGCGATTTTTTTTGAAGCGGACGGATACGTTCGCAATCATCTATGACAGCGGTTCGTATATTTACGTTTATTTTCTCTATTCCTTTTTTTGTTGTCAATATGTTTCTGTAAATTTACTAGTTTTGGACTTGACCATACCCATAAGTTGATATTTGATTACCATTTTCAAATTACTTTCCGATGTGACGTTAACATTTGGATACCCCTTGTTTTCGTTGCCTGTAAATATACAAGCTTACCCCGGCTTGCATATTCAACAACTTCCGAAAATACAAAAATCCCACAGCCTTTACGCAATGTAAGGATGAAGCCTGTGGGATTTTCTTCGTTGCAGAAGGCATTGTTACCTCCCGCCGCTGCGATTAGATGATCTTCGCATATGTTTTTCCAAGCGGAGCATCAAAGCCGAGTGACTGGTACATTTGCTCGTCACAAGGAGCACAGCAGACGGTCAAGCTTGCAAGTCCTTGCTCACTGCTCCAGTTCTGAGCAGCTTGGGCAAGTACCCTTGCAATACCTCTCTTGCGAAACGCTGGCTCTACATAAAAGTCCTCAAACACACCCGTGTCAGTACAAGCAAAGGTGGAAAAGTGACGGGCAACACTACATATTCCAACTGTCTGCTTCCCGCATTTTGCAAGGAAGAATGTAATTTTACTTTCTTGGATAGCTTGGAAAAGTTGTGCCTGTTGTTCTTCCGTAAGCGGTTGTTCACCAATCTCCCGAAGATAGCCACTTTCCAGATGCAGTAATTCCTGCCAATTCTCATTTGGAGTTGCCTTGCTGATTGTAATTTGGTTTTCCATTTTGTTTCCTCCAAAATTTTATTCGGAGGGTTAGGAAGCGTGAACCCTCCATACACGATTCATCTTCATAAAAAACCACCCTTTCTATAATAGATTGGTATTCATACATCTATTCCGATGTTGATACCGATTTAATTTGAAATATATTTTTCATTTCTATCAGTCGGTCGGACTTTATTACTGTGTTCATAGCATTAATCCCATCTCTATGCGGACTTCTTTTCGTTCAAGATCGGTATTTGTGTAAGCGTACAAATCAAAGCCAATGATTTGAAATTCGTGTTTTTTGTAAAATGCGATTGCTTTCTCGTTGCAAGTTTGTGTTTCCAAAACAGCCATTCTCGCACCGCTTTCTTTTGCAATCTGGAGGATCTTCTGCATCAGTTTGGCACCGATGCCACATCTGCGGTGGGCTTCATCAAAAACACAGATGTTACTGATACGATACCGATTATTCCATTTTTCATGTGTGCCTTCCACATAGCCTACCAAAGAGCCGTTGTCAAAAGCTCCAAACCCAATAGGCTCGTCCAACCAATCACCGAAGAAGCTGTCTGTAAAAGATATTTCTTTCTCGGTATCAAATTTTTGGTAGTTGAATCCAAAGCCGTCCTCTCGGACATCTATGTGATAGTAACCGTTTGTTTTATATTTCAGCACAAAGGGCTTGCCTTTGTACTCGTTTTTTGATAGTTCCTTGATTTCCATATTTCCATTCCTATAAATTTTATCTCTGAACTGCACCGGCGATTTCTTCCTCTGTCGCAGGATTTGTCCACTTTCCAAAGACTTGGAACTCCATGTGAGGGATGTAGCCCATGTTTTTGTATCCAAGCTTCAGAAGCAGATTCATACTCGGTATATTCTCCGGTTCTGTAAAGCTGTAAAGTCCCAAGTTGGATAAGTCTCGTGGAGCAGATTTATGAGGGCTGATAAACTTTCGTAAACATAGCCTTTTCTGTGGTGGCGCTATGAGAAAGTATAGCCCAGGGAGATTGTTCCATCCTCAGGCATAACTACGATTTCTCCAACCATCTCGTCTGTATCCTTTAAGGCTACCGCAACCATGAAGGGGGCATCCACACCAAGTATATCGCTTTTCCTTTTTTTCAACCAAGCGAGCGATGCCATCATAGTCTTTTGTCTGATCACGCTGATGCTTTGCACAGATTTCGTTGTTTCGGTAATCGTACATAATAGCTACGTCCTCTGTTTTTACATTACGGAGGATTAGCCTTCCTGTTTTTATTTTGATTGTTTCTTTACATTCCATAGTCAACATTATTTTTTCCATTTTCATCAAATCAAATCAAAATACTTCAAAGCCTCTGTAATAGCCGCTTCCTTTTCCGGCGGGCATTTTGGCTGTCTGGAATTTTCAGACTTCGGTTTATTATAGTTTTCCCGCTCGATAATGCCATACTTCTGTTTGACCTGGGCGATATAGAGGTGGCTGACTTTCAGCCCGGTATGCTCCAGCACATATGCTTTGATCTCTTCATAGGTGGCCTTGCTCTCCGCCGACGTCAAATCCAGCTCATCCAGATTCAGTTCCACCTCGATATGCTCCTTCGTATGGAGTTTGGAAAAAAAGTACTACCGTCTCCGACATATCCGTTTTATCCCAACTCAAAGCGGTGCGTTCTGCGCCCTGAATATAGACGGGGAAGCGGAATTCGATGCGCTTGATGATGCGGCCGTCGCTCTGGCGCTCTGGGTAAATCTCCACGCGCTCGATGAAGCTGTTCATGAAGGTCTTTTTCTCCAGATCGGTGAACTGACCATAGAGCTTGTCGAAGTAGAGCAGAAACTGATAGACGTTGTCGGTGGAAATCCGGTGCTGGCGGATGTTCTCCATGCGGGTCTGCACCTCGGCCATGCTGACCTCGATGGCGGCAATCTGGTCGTAGAGCTTGTCCTGCCGCTCCTGCAGGTCCTGGGCCTTGCGGGTGTAGTGCGGGTCGTCGTAGTCCAGCGCGTCAATCTGTTCGCCCAGCCTGTCCTTGGTGCCCGTGAGCTGGCGAAGCTGCTTGCGCAGGGATTCCATTTCTGCGTCCAGCTCCTGGGTGTCCAGCTTGCCGCCGATCTTCTGGCGGATGCCTTCCTCAAAGGCGGGGGTATTGACCAGCTTGTGAATGATTTCCTCCACAGCGCCGTCAATGAGCTCCTCGCCCCATTGGCGGTGATAGTCGCAGCGCTTGCCGTCCACGTGCAGGCGGTGCTTGCAGGCGTAGTAGAAGTAGTCCTTGTAATAGGTGCCGTCGCTCTTTTTCTTGCGGTTTACGTTGCCGTACATGCCACCGCCGCAGATGGGGCACTTGACCAGCCCGGAAAGGACGTGCTCGTGGTCCAGGCTGTGCGTCTTGATCTGGCGCTTGTTGGTCTGCTGGCGCTGTTTTTGGGCCAGCTGCCAGTCGGCTTCGGAGATGATGGGTTCGTGGATGCCGTCATAGAGCATGTAGTCCTTTTGCTTGACGATGTGGTACTGGTTGCGAGTGCCAGGCACCTTTTCATTGCGCCTGCGCCCGTAGGCCAGCTTGCCGCAGTATACGGGATTGTCCAGCACGCCGACGAGGAAGGAGCCCGTGAACGCCTCCCGCGTGTTGTTGTGGCGGCAGACCTTGCTGTAGCCGTGCTCGTTGAGCCATTTGGCAATCCTGGCCGTGCCCATGGTGGTGTGGATGTACTTGTCGTAGATGATGCGGATCACCTGGGCTTCTTCCTCGGCGATTTGCAGCTGTCCGTCCACGAGCTTGTAGCCGTAAGGGGCAAAGCCGCCGTTCCACTTGCCTTCGCGGGCCTTTTGTCTTCGCCCCTCCATGGTCTGGACGAGGATGTTTTCGCGCTCGATCTCGGCAACGGCGGAGAGCACGGAGATCATCAGCTTGCCGCTGTCCTTGGAGGAGTCGATGCCGTCCTCCACGCAGATGAGGTTTACGCCAAAGTCCTGCATCCGCTGCAGGGAGGTCAGCACATCGGCGGCGTTGCGCCCGAAGCGCGAGAGCTTGAACACCAGCACGAAAGACACGCCGTCCGCGCCGGACTCCACGTCCCGCAGCATCCGCAGAAACTCCGGGCGGCCCTCGATGCTCTTGCCGGATTTGCCCTCGTCGCAGTACTCCCCGGCGACGATCATATCCTGATACGCCGCGTACTTGCGCAGCTTCTCCTTCTGCGCGTCCAGGCTGTAGCCATCCACCTGCATGGAGGTGGAAACGCGGGTGTAGATGTAGCACTTGATCCGTTTCATGGCTTATCCCTCCTGATGGCCGTCCTTTGTTGCGTTTGCCTGCGCTTCGAGCTCGAGCAGGAATTTGTCGTAGTCGGAGAGGAACGCCCGGTCCTGAATGACGCGGTACTTTTCAAATTCCGTTTCCGCGTGGAGCCTGGCAATCTCCGCGGACACCTTGCCGGTATCCTTCAACAGGCCGTACTCAAACATTTCGATGAAGCGGTTCAGGCGGGTTTCCCAATCCTGCATGGTCAGCGGAATATGACGCTGGGCCATGTTCTCGGCAAAGTCCAGATAGGAAGTGACCATGCGGTTGAGTTGGCCCAGCTCCTGCTCGGTGAGATAGTTCTTGGCGATGGACACGTCGGACTTTTTGATCTTGCCGTCGGGCGCGTCCTGCCAGGTGGTGAGGCCCATGTGCTCCCGGGTGTGGTCGGCGCGCGCCATGATCAGCTCGGCAGCCGTGTGACCATGCACCGCAAAGTGCATCTTGTTCTGCACCGAAGCGTAGAAGCGCTTGGTGGCGGCGGCGGTGCGGTCGTAATCCACGGCGGTGGCGTACAGATCCGTGATTTTCTGGTAGAACTTGCGCTCGCTGGCGCGGATCTCCCGGATGCGCTCCAGCTGCTCTTCAAAGTATTTATCGGTCAGATAGGTGCCCTGCTTGAGCCGCTCGTCGTCCATGACCCAGCCGCGGATGGTGTACTGCGAGGCGATCTGGTTGACCCATTTGCGGAACTGCACGGCGCGTTCGGAATTGACCTTGAACCCGACGGCGATGATCATTTGCAGCGCGTAGTGATTGGTGGCATATGCCTTGCCGTCGGAGGCAGTTATCCGAAATTTTCGGATAACTGAATGCTCGGAAAGCTCTGAATCGTCAAAGATCTTTTTGATGTGGTAGTTGATTGTCCTGACATCGACATCGTACAGCCGCGCCATCGTCTTTTGCGTCAGCCAGATGTTTTCGTCCTCATAGCGCATTTCGATGTTGTCCTGCGGGTCGCCGGTGGAAGCGATATAGGTCAGCACCTCCGCGGCGCTGGAACGGATGGGGGCGGGCGTTTGCCTGGCCATGGAAATCCCTCCTCGTGAGAATCGTGTCCCACTCCCGGCCGGCGGCATACAGGCCGGGGATGGGGAAAAGTCAGATGCAGATGAGCTCGGTCATCACGTTGTGCTCGGCTTCGGATCGCGCCAGCTGCATGCGCCCGACCCACTGCATGGGATCTTCGGACTTCAGGGATTCGGTGATTTCCCAACTTTTGGCGTACCCCTTCATGAGCGTATCATAGCGTTCGCTGGCTTGCTGATCGACGGTGTGCAGGTATTCGCTGAGCGTTCCCGTGAGCAGCAGCCTTTGCACATGGGTCGGATGGTGTGCCTGCAGGTGCCGCAGATGCAGCCGCGCCCATCTTCCCAGGGGCTGCTGGGGCGGAAGTTCCAGGTCAGGGAAGTAATAGTCGCCATTTCGCGTGTAGCACAGCCCGTTGGCCTTGTCCTGCACATGCAGGGGCAGATCTTCATGGGATGTATGATGGAGCATAGCGCACCTCCTGTTCGTCGTGCATTAATGTCTCTTTGCGTTGTCCCAACTGAATTTTATTACGCAGCAGACTGGTCTGTCAAGGAATATTTTTCGTCTTTATGTGCTTCTTGGTGAGTATTTCTGTCCCAACTTTGGCTGTTTGTTTCGCAAGATGATGGAAAGTCGAGGACATGGCTGTATTTCTCGATCATTTCGGCCAGAAAGCCGACGCAGCGCTCAAAGGCGGCTTGTTGTTCGCGGGTTCTGAAATCCATAGGACCTCCTTGGACGGTTCGAGGGGAATGGGCGCAAAAAGCGTAAGGGAAATGCTCTGCGTACATACGTACATGTGTACAGGCCTGTTGTATGGGTGTACGTATGTACACAGAAAATCGCGGAAATTCTCACTATTAGGAAAATTCAGGTAAAGGGGTTATCGTCCGAGTCATCCCGCTGCCATCCGTCTGCGGTTCGCAGGGGCAGATGCAGCACCGGCTTGATCCCGATGAAGCCCCAGACGCGGCGGCCGACGATGTTGGTCAGGTTGTTGGAATGCGTGATGCTGTATTGCTTCTGGTTGGCGATCAGGAACTCCGAAAAGCTCCGGTTCTTGAGCGGCGAAAAGCCGTTCTCCCGGCACCAGACGGTGTAGATTTCGTACAGTTCCTGGGAGGCGGTTTTGCCTTCGGGGGTGAGGCGGATGTAATCCTGCGCCTCCATGAAGAGCAGCACGTTGTTGGCATCCTGCTGGACTGCTTCCCGGTTGGCTCGTGCGCGGACGCTTTCGGTGAAGCGAAAATGATGACCCACCAACCGTTGTAGCCCTTCAAAGGCCCAGAGAAAAATGCCTTCCAGTTCGCGGCACATCTTCTCGGCCAGATCGGGATCGTCCACCCGGTCCGGTGGGCGCGCCTTTGTGGTGAGAATCAGCTGGCGGCGGTAGAAACCGTTGCTGCGGTCATAGAGGGATTGCAAATCGCCATTGGAAAAGGCAAGCAGCCGGGCGACCATATAGCCCTGATAGCTCTGCTTGCCTTTCTTTTCCAGATCCATGCGTCCCTGCGCGGTGACCAGGGATTTGACGTAGTTGGTTTGCCTAAGGGCTTCCATGCGCATGTCGTCGTCAATCAGCAGATGAATGTGTTCCAGATCAGCGCGGGCAAAGCGGTTCTCGGACACCTTGCCCACGCTGCCATCCTTGGCGTTGCAGCCGAAAAGGCGGGCCAAAACCGTGCCGATTTGGGACTTGCCTTCGCCGCCGCTTCCTTTGATGATCATCATGCGCTGGCCCTTGTTGCTGGGGATCAGGCAATAGCCGATGTATTCCTGAAGAGTGGGAATGTCGTCCTCATATAGAAGATTGCTCAGGAAGTGCAGCCACGTTTCCGGGCGCGGCGCGCAAGGCTGATAGGCCACCGGAAAGCGGCTGCGGACGATTTCTTCCTTGGCGGCGCAGAAGGTCCCATCCAGAAACAGCGTCCCGTTTGCCACATGAATCCGGTCCAGCTGCGGCGGAAAGTCATCGATGTGCGCCGTGATTTTTAGCAGTTCGATGATGTTGGTAATCTTCTTGGGCACGCCGGTGGACGCATACGGCTCAATCTGTCGGTAGATCTCCGCCTTGAGCGGCGCTTCATCGGTCATGCGGCCTTCCGGGGTAAAGAAGCAGTTCTCCGTGTAAAGCAGCTGATGGGAGGCCAGGAAGGCCCGGCAAAAGGCCGTTTCATGGATGCTCTGGCCGTCGTACCAGGACGGGAACGCATCAGGCTGCACGCGCTGTGTCATCTCCGGTCACCTCCTCCCGGTGGGTGGCGTTCCAAAGCTCGATTTTGCGAAGGGTGCCGTCCTCGATCAGGGAATCCGCGACGGCCTTGCGCAAAGCCTCGTCGGGTTCATACAGGCAGTCGATCAGGAAAGACACCTGGGGCAGGGCGTGACTGGCGGACACGAAGCGCGCGTCCCAGTCCCCCGAAGGGTCAACGGGCGCAAAGCGCTGCTGGCGTCTTTTCAGCAGGTGTTCGTACTCGATCAGCACACAGGTGCATCGGCCTTCCCGCGCCCGCGGCGATTCGCTCCGGCGGATGCGGGGAAGCGGCGCGGCGGCGGACGCGGGCGTATTCGGATCGATGCCAAAGTCGGCAGCCAGTTTTCGCGCGGCTTCCAGGGGCGACAGGCCGAGCACCCTGCCGGTAAAATCGATCACATCGCCGGTGCAGTGGCAACCGAAACAATAATAGTAGGTTTTGTTGAGCTGCATGGAGGGCGTCTTGTCGGGATGGAAGGGACAGCGGCAACGTCCCTTTCGGTCTGCCTGAACGCCGTAGCGTTCGGCGGCCAGCGAGACGGGCACGCGTGATTTGACGCTTTCAAAGAGATTCGTAGGCTTCACTTCCTTTCTCATTCAGTAGATGGAGCGATCCTGCTCCCGCGCTTTGCGTGGAGCACGAGCGGAATTGCGGTGCGGGGTGAGCAGCCGGTCGATTTCATCCACGCCCAGAATGCGGGTCAGCTTGTCCAGCCTGGCGGCTTTTTCGCGGGCAGCCTCATTCGTTTGGGCCTGCCGCTTCCAATAGGCCGTCTCCTGCATCATGCCCGCGTTTGCCTGGCGCTCCTTGAGCCACAGGGCGTAAATCTCCTTCAGCTTGCGCAGGAGTTTGCTGACCAACGGCAGCGCCTTGCCCGCGCGGTACCCCCGGGCGGATTCCAGCACGCCGGGCTCGGGCAGAAGCGCATCTGCGGAGCCGGTTTTTTGCATGAATGCCGCCACATTGCTGGCACTTTGGGTCAAGCGATCCAGCTTTTTCTGGGCGGTTTCGGCTTCATGTTCTGCTTCCTGGCGCTGGGCTTCTGCATGGGCGGCGGCTTGCTGGGCGCGCTGCTGTTCAGCCCAAAGGGTGGTGAGAGTTTCCTCTTCTTTCATGACCTTGAACTGCACCGTGGTCAGGTGTTCCTCGGTGCTGCCCCGTTCGCCGCGCTGCACATCCGTAAAGCCTGCGGCGAACATGTGGTCATGGAACTGGTCCTGCAAAACGCTGTAGGATTTGCGCAGGACGATCTTGCCGCTCTTGGTACGCATGGGGTTACCGGATGCGTCCAACACGGGCCGGGACGCCCACTTCTTGCTGTGGCTGACCTGCATGATGGTCTCCTTGACGGTGCCGACCAGCGCGGGATCTTTGCAGCGTTTCGTCCAGAGAATCTGCTTTTCGACGACGGGCACATAGACCACATGGAGGTGATAGTGCCAGACATCGTAGCCGAGGGCTTTGCTCATCCCGGTATTGCGTTCATCCGCGTGCATGACGGCGGAGAGGATGAACTGTTCTCCGCCCACCATGTCCACGGCTGCCTTGTAGGCTTCGGCGTAAAACGCATGGGCGTAGTCATAGCCGCCGTGACGGTGGAAATAGGCGGAGTTGACGTCAAACACCAGCTCGCCGTAATGCACGGCGTCCTGCTTGAGGCCGCGGGTGGAGAGGACGCCTTCCTGCTCCATCTGGCGAAACATCTGCGCATAGCTGCCGGTGGGCGTCTTGAAGTGGATGTTCAGGGGACTGCGTTCCGGGATGATGTCCTCATTGCGGTAGCTGGTTTTCTGACGCTCGTTGTGGGCTTCGGCGTCGGCAATGGTGCTTTCTGTCCGGGGCTGGTTGCGGACGGTGGTGCGGTCCACGCCGTCGTTTCTGGCCATGGAAACCCTCCTTTCGGGTGGTTGCGTTCGGGGCTGCGGGGCACGGCACTTTCTGCGAAAGTGTAACTACCCACTATGACACTTTCACCCCTTCGGGGATGCAAAGTGCCGTGGGCCAAAGGCTTTGCCTCTGGACTCTATAGCCTCGCAAAGCGGCGCTTTCCGAGGCTGCGTCCGGCCTTCGGTCTCCTGCGGGTTACGGCCCGGGGAAAAGATAGAAAGCCATGCTTTTGACGGCATGGCTTTCTGCTTTGCGGGTGCGCGGGGGTGCGTTTAGGTGCGCAAGATGCGGCGCGGGACAGGGACGTTTTGGGTATGCGGTGCGCGTGCGCACCAAGGGGCATCAACTGCCGAAGCTGTCCAGCGCACCGTCGAGATCGTCGTCGTCCGGTGCGTCCGCCTGAATGGGTGAGGACACGCGAGCTTGTAGGGCTTGCAGCAGCGGGCCAAGTGAAACGGACGCAGCTGCCAGCTCTTCCCGGACGATGCATCGGATGGTTTCCCGCAGGTGTTCATCCGCGGGGGCTTTGCCGTAATAGGCGTTGACTGCCGGGATGATCAGCGCACTGTAGGAAAGGCCGCGCTCCTCGTGAAGACGTCGCAGCAGTGTGGCGGCCTGGGCGCTGGCGGGCTTGTCCGAATCAAGCCGGAGGGTGGTGCGGAAGATGCGACTCATCCGGCGGCCTCCTCACGCTTGAGACGCCGTTCTGCGAGAAGCTCATAGCCTTCTGCGTTGGCGTGGATGTTGTCGATGAAGTTCACGCGGTCACGATCATAGGCACCGAAGTGCCGCAGCAGGCATCCACCACCACCCACGATCCACAGCCGCATGGTCTGCGGATCATATTCGTGTTCGCGCAGCTTGCGCATGATGTCCGCGGCGTATCCTGCGGCGGCTTCGCGGATGGTATCCACATAGTCGCGTCCGATGTCCGCGTCGCCGTTGCGCAGCACCTCATCGATCACGGCATCGGGTACGGTGCGGCCGAAGCGCTGCGTCAGGGCTTCGCGTGCCCGGAGCATGCACTGATAGGTGCCATACTTTTCCGTGAAGCACTGATCCATGACAGCACGCCGGTCCTGAATGGTCATGATGTTCATGGTGCCGTTGCCGATGTCGCAGAGCATGTTCACGCCCTTGAACTGCCGGAGCATGGGGACGATGGCGGAAAAGCCCTGCGCGTACACGCTGGCGCCCACGATCTCGACGTGGTATGCTATGCCGCGCCAGGTGAAATCCACGTGGCCGTTTTGCAGCAGATACGCCCGGAAGCGCTCGCGCTGGGATTCCACCCAGGTCAGGGGCAGACCGGCAGCGATGTAGACGCGGGTGTTAGTCATCCTGTGCGCCCACAGTTCCTGCCCGATGCCGGCCAAGGTCAGGATGTAGTGATCCGAATTGCTGACCTTATCCGGGGTGAACTCCCGGTGACCGCTGCCGATGACGTAGTACTTGCCGCCATATACCAGCAGATCCTGCGCGTGGATGGGTTCTTGGTCGAAGGGCAGGACGCTGGCGGAGAAGATGCCGCTGACGGTCTTGAGGTTGCCGTATCCATGGTCGATTCCGATGATGTGCATGTCCTTGAACTGTCGCATAGAATACCTCGCTTTCTTGCTGTTCGGGGGAAAAGAAAAAACAGGCCGTGCAGCCTGTCCGGAGAAAAAGAGGGCCCTTCCGCTTGCGCGCGGAAGATGGAGCATCACATAGAAACCACCTCCTTTCTGATTTTGGGCAAAGAAAAAGCGCTGGCGGATGAGCCGCCAACGCTTTTGCCTTTTTTGACAGTACCATTATAGCACAAATTACCTGACATCCATTGGAAAGTTCTTCAACTTCATTGGAAACTTTTCGGAGAGCGTGGAAACACTTTTGTTCACCAACTTCGAAAACGCGATCTGTTGGCGGAGATGATGAGGGAAAGAAAAGAGGATAAGTCGGCGCTGATTTGACACTGGATACAAAACGGTGGGGCCGTTCGGGGAAAAGGGGCCGTTCTACTTGCGCGCGGAAGATGGAGAATCACATGGAAACCACCTCCTTTCTGATTTTGGGCAAAGAAAAAGCGCTGGCGGATGGGCCGTCAACGCTTTTGCCTTTTTTGACAGTACTATTATAGCACAGAATTTTGTCCAAAACCGTCCAAAAGTGTCCTAAACCGTCCCAAACTGTCCTAAGTTTTGTAAAAACAGCGCTTTTCCTCACGAAGGGGAAGTGCTTGAACGCAAAGCGTGGCATTTTCTTCTTTGGACAATAAAAAGCGATGACGGAGGGGCCACCAGCGCTTCGTGATGCTTTTTGACAGTACCATTATAGCACAAATTATCTGACATTCATTGGAAAGTTTATGGGTCAAGTGGAAACCAAATTGTCGGAAAGCTTTCATGAGGAGTTGCAGCATCGATACCTGCGCAGTTCCAATCCCTACAACGGCGACATGTGCGCACCAGATGCACCCGTTTTGCTGAGAAAAGCATTTCTATGTCTTTCCAAGTTGCTGCGTTCGTTCCGGCTTTCTCCGAAGCGGTGCCGAGGCCTACTACGTTGTTTTTGTGAATGGACAATAAAGTCTTGAAATGTTGTGTATCTTATGCTACTGTTATTCAAAATAAAATCATTTATCGAAGTATGAGAAAATGCGGTTAAAGAGTGCTGCAAAATTTGATTCACACTCTTTTCCAACCTGATAACCACCAGATTCGATAGCATTACTCATTAATTTTGCCATTAACGTTTTTCCAATGGTACTCGAGGTATTGGTTTCAGAGCAATATCTGCTAATTTCCTCTCGAGTAACAACATCCTCAATCATGTACGGAGAGTCCTTATATGTTTTCTTCTCGACATCTTCTTGAGAAATGTCTGCAAGATAACAGTACTGAGCTTTATATTCAAACATCATGTCTTTTCTCAGATATTCTCCACCAGTTTTAACACCAGCAGTATCATAGTCAAATAAAGCTATGTAACGGCATCCCCAACCATGAAGAATAGAACAGATATTGATGCAATTTGACGCACCAACTGAAGGAAGAATTGCATATCGTTCTGTATCAATTCCTAAGACTTTAGCCATTGTACATAAATAGATATAATCACTCATACCTTCAGTAACAATATTCAATTTATCTTTAGCGGGACCAAAGGTGTCATTGAGGTTCATGCCAATGGCGTTTATGATTGGTGCCAAAGTATCTTGCTGACTATCTGGTGATATCCTTGCATCGTACGCAGTTTTATAAATATATGTATAACCTTCTGAGTTTTTTACTACAGCACGAATACGATGGACTCCATCTGTTTGCAGATCAAGCATATAGGGCGAATGAGTTGTATATACCACCTGATTTCCTTTTTCAGATAAATGTTGGAATAGGGATAACAATTCCCGTTGAGCATTAACGTGTAAAGAAGCTCCCGGCTCATCAAGCAGATAGATAACATTTCGCCCAGCAATATCATTAGCCTGAGCATCAATAAAAGTTTCTAGATACCATCTTAGACCATTACTGCGTTCTGAAAGCATTAAGGCTTCTCCATTTTCTGATGTAACAACAAAAGATACAACTCCAGCATTGAACCCCAAATCCAAAGTAATAGTCTCGGTCTGATAAAAATTGCGAAATGGCGTGTTGATTTTATCATTGACCAGTCTGTTAATTCTCCTACATTTGTTCCGTGTCGGCGGCGTTGCTGCGTGAGAGAATCCGGGTCATCTTCATCAGCGTGTGATAGTCGAGCGAGGGGGTGCGCCAATCGACTTCAAGAATCGCGGCGGCGGTCAGCATGGGATGACGGATGAGCTGATCGCCGTCTTTTGTGCGATCAAACCGGCGAACGGCAAAATAACCGCTGCACTGCCGGGAGGGCATGAGCTTCGTCTCCGGCACGGAAATGCCGCACGCAGATGCGCAGTCCATATATTCTTTTTCCATCAGGCCGGCCTCCGGCATGTTGCCAGAAGTGGGGAATTTGATGACCCATTCGTTTGTCATGACCTTGGGTCGCGTACCGCCGGAGCTGCCGCCCATCTGGAAGAGGGTATCCAGATCGCTGACATCCCTCCCGGTTCAACAATGTCTGGCAGGCTGTGTAGAGCGCATCCCAATCAGATGGGTAGCCTGACCGAGGCACATTCCACGCCGGGCGATAGGTGAGCGCACCCATGCCGGACGAGCCGACGATGGCCAACCGCTCCAGGAGCGTCACGTTTGCAGGGGAAAGTCCCCGGCTTTTCAGCATTCGATCCACGAGCAATCTGCCCCATTCATCGGGCAGACTGTCCGCAAAGACACCCCACAAGCCATGCAATGTGCGCGAGGAGGGGACAAATATCTTTGGCTCCACGGGCAGGGAGAAGGGGCTGATGGCAAAGCCACTTTCCAGCCATGCATCGCTGTATGCGAAGGACACACGATGGTCAGCGGTTTCAGCCAGCGTTCCTACAAGGCAGTCATCCAGGAGAACATCTACTTTAACATCCATTTTCTCTTAATGATTGAGTAGAGCGTAAGTGACCTTCAACGCTTGCTTTACCTGTTCGCAGGTCACACCCTTGATCCGCAATGATTTCAGTTCGGCTTCCGTCACATCAAACGCGTCGATGAACACCACCATGTCGTCCCGAACCTCATCAGGCAGGGTGACCGGCTCCAGTACCAATTCGGATACCAAACGAATGACGTCGTTGCGGTGCTTCTTGATGTCCGCTGAATCAGTGCCGGTCTTTTTGCGCAGATCGAGCCATGCTTTCGCTTTGAAGGGGATCAGCCATTCAGGGCGAAGGATGGACAGACCGTCGATCACATTTCGTCCATTCAACAACGCCTGATATAGTCGATACAATGGGCAATTTGCTTGCGGTTGTTGTTCATGCAGCGAACATTCATGATACAAAATCAGGGATTT
>CALVNS010000012.1 GCA_944349855.1 uncultured Eubacteriales bacterium
GACCAGGACCCCGAGACGGGCCTACTCTCCCGCGGCCGCGAGATCGTCATGCCCGCAGGCATGGGCCCGCGCCATCTGGTCTTTGCCGATGCCAACCATTTTTACGTGACCGGCGAGCTGGACAATGTGGCGCGCCGCGTGGTCCACGACGGCGGCTGGAAGATCGACGGCGCCGCGTCCACACTGCCGCCGGACTTTGCCGGCCAGAGCTCCACGGCCGCCATCCGTCTGCACGACGGCGCGCTGTGGGTCAGCAACCGCGGTCACGACAGCCTCTGCCGCATCGAGCTGGACGGCGAGGGCCGGCTGCTCGGCGCGTCCTGGATCCAGACCGGTGGGCGTACGCCGCGCGACTTCGCGTTCGCGCCTGCAGGCCTGCTGGTTGCGCATCAGGATGGCGGCGGCGTGGTCGCCTCCGAGGGCGCGTCCCTGCCCATGGACGGCGTCGTGTGCGTGTGTCCGGCCCCATGACAGCATGAATATATGATTCGTCATGCCGCCGCTATGGAAGGGCGAGCGCTTTGAGGATGGCAGCGCCAACCGCAAGACGATCGGCCGCGCCGTCACCGCCATGTACGCGTCCACCCGCTCCGACCATGCGCAGTTTGACCGGCACGCCCAGCCGGCAGTTCGTAACCCGCCCGCAGCCGCGGCGTCGAGCTACCCGGCCTGTATACCCTGCAGGCGTCTTCCCAAGGGCATTCAAGGGCATGCGTCCAGGAATGGGCGCAGGCGTCGCAGGAGGCCATCCAAAAGGGGGCCTGTCGTTCAAACGACAGGCCCCTTTCAGCGCTATACCCGCGCGCAGATGCGAGATTGTTCCCTCAGGATTCCACAGCCGCTCCCGACAGGGCGCCCGCGTGGGTCAGGTCGCACGTGTCATCATACGACATGACGGTGACGGTATACGCCCCGTCTCCC
The DNA here is from genome assembly GCA_944349855.1 of uncultured Eubacteriales bacterium. Taxonomy (GTDB): domain Bacteria; phylum Bacillota; class Clostridia; order Christensenellales; family Aristaeellaceae; genus Beduinella. Next base: position 922 of record CALVNS010000012.1, read on the forward strand.
TCCACGAGGACCGTTCCATCCGCCGAGCGAATGACGACGCCTCTTCCATCTTCGCCGACGATGCTGCCCGCGCAGTGCAGATTCGTCAGCACGCTGTCGCCCGTCACCGTCCACGTGGAGTCGGCGTCTATGTACAGGTCGCAGCGTCCATCTCCGCCCTCGCCCGCGCAGGACTCATCCTGCACGACCGCGCCGGTCAGCCGGCTGCCCTGGGTCAGGTATAGATCCAGCGTGGAGATGCTGTCCCACTGCACGTCGCCATCCATACGCTGGTCCACACCGGTAAAGGTGCAGCGCGCACCGTTCTGCCCGCTCTGTCCCCATCCGCGCTGGTTGGCGTTTCCGGTCGCGCGCAGGAAGTACTCACTGTCCTGTGCCGCGGAGATATCCACGCCGCTGAGCACAAATTCGCTCTCCGTATTGGTCGTATAGAACACGCCGCCGTTGGCGCTGGTCAGCGTCCCTCCGACCATCTCAAAGCGCCCTTTACCGATCTGTGCATCGCCGGACATGCTCTGATAGACGATGACCGTCCACGTGTTGTCGTTTTGCGGCAAGTCCGCCATGGCGCCGCTCAGGTCGCAGTCGTAGAGACGGACGGCATTCAGGCCCTCCAGGCACAGCGCCTCGGAGCCTGACGCGCTCAGCTGGGCATCGCTGATGGAGATGTCTGCCGTCACGTAGACCGCGGGCGATCCGACGCCGCTGGTCGCATAGGCGCCGCCTTCGACCACCATCGTTCCCCCGCCGCGGTCAGACCGGATCGCCGCCGCAGACTCGCCCTCGGTCGTCACGGACAGGTTCTGCGCGTACAGCGTGCCGCCACCCGCAACGTGAATGCCACCCGAGGCGTCCTGTCTCGTCGCGATGGTCGTGTCGGACACGTAGGCCACGCCGTCGCCGTAGGCGAACACGCCCGCCCCACCCACTGCATCCGTTTCGATGGCGCTGTCCCGGACCACAACGGTGCCGCCAGTGGTCAGTACGGCCGCGCCGACGCCGTAAAAGCTCGCGGCATCTCCGCCCGCGCTGTCCGCAGACTGACGCACGATATTCGCCTGCTCCACGACCGTCGTGCCGGCCGTCACGAGCACGGCATTTTCATCCGCATTTGTGGAGAGAATCTCGCCGGCGAGCGTGGCATCTGCCTCCATTGCGTTCACGGCGTCATATGTCTCAGGCGCGCTCTGCGCGCCGGGCGCCCCGCCCGGCATGGCCGGCGGATTGCCGCCCTCCGGCGGCTCAGGCGGCACTGCGCCCGCTTCCATGCCCTCCGGCAGCTCGGGCGGCACTGCGCCCGCTCCCATGCCCTCCGGCGGCTCGGGCGGCGTCCCTTCGGCATGAACTGCAGCGCAAGAAATCAGCATCAGCGCGGCCAACCAGATGGCCACCATCTTTTTCATCGCTCATTCCTTCCTTTTGCGCTCTCCATGATAGCCCACCGTCTTGTGCAGCGCATGGAGGCCGTTTGAACAATTCGTGAACAAAACGGCTTCTCTTTATGGCAGAGCATGACGGACTACCCATCGAAGACCGGGGAGAAAAGACATCATGAAAGCCGCGCGAGCTCCAGACGATTCGCCTCTGTACAGTTCAGACGCGCCCATTTACCTTCCGGGAACACGAGCAGGCCGTGCGCATACGTGCCTGCGTCCGCGAAGATCTCCACGCAGTAGCCGTCACAGATCACAATGACCTCTATCGGCCCGCTCACGGCGCGAGGGATGCACGTCATCCGATAGCCATCCCGGTTGTAGCAGCTGTCCGGTGCAAAGGCGTCGCTCTGACGCCGCGTCGTGCACAGGCGGCCCGCCTCATCCGCCCAGACGCGCAGCGCGGCGGCGCCCGCCTCGTCCAGCAATTCCAGCGCAAACGGTCCGCCGGCACGCAGCCGAAGCGCAAACGCGCCTTGCGGTAGCGCCTCCCCCGCCGCCTCCCATGCGTGCGGAGGCAATACGGGCGTCTGTGCGAGGCGCAGCGCGCCATCCGCCCGCACCAGGCGCAGCCCGCGCGGCAGGGACAGGCATCCGCAATAGCCCGACGTCGGCAATGGGCAGGAAGCCGCGCTCATCCAGTTCATCAAAACGGGCTCCTCCAGCCCGGCAAACGTCACCCCGGCGTAGCTATCGTAACCGACGTCCAGGCGCAGCAGCTCCGTCGATTGCGTCTGATGGAAGGAGTCTCCATCGAACCCGCCCAGGAACGCCTGCATGCGGCAGCCGGTTTCCTCCCCCCGAAAGATCATGCTGGCTGTCAGCACGGCGACCGGCTCGCCCTCCGGCGTCTGCAAAAAGAGCAGATCCGGGCATTCAAACAGCTCGCCTCTGTGTTTGCCAGTCGGGGTGAACGCTCCCGTCTTCCGCCAGTCGATCAGATCGTCGCTGCAGTAGAATTCCACGTGATCGCCCGCCGCGATCACGGCGCTCCAACAGCCGCGGATGCGGTTCCAGAATAGCTTCGGGTCGCGAAAGTCCTTGAGTTTTTCGTTGCGAATGACCGGGTTTGCGCCATACTTTTCAAAACAAAAGCCATCTTTGGAAAACGCGACGCATTGCTGCTCTCGCTCGCCGTGCGCCGTATACATCAGGGCCATTCGTCCGTCGGCCAGTTTGGCGGCGCTGCCGGAGAACATGGCGCCAATCTCATCCGGATACAGCGCAATGCCCACCTCCCGCCAATGGAGCATGTCCCCGCTCGTGGCGTGCAACCAGTGCATCGGCCCCCAAACCACGTCGTGCGGGTTGTGCTGCGCAAAGAGATGATATCGGGTTCCATCCCACAGCAGTCCGTTGGGATCGTTGATCCATCCGCGCTGCGGCGTAAAGTGCAGCGCAGGGCGTTGAAGTACATGTGGCATGCAATCACTTCCTTTGCTCGTACCAGTACGGCGTCACCCGATACGTGCACACGCCGCCCTCTCCCCAAGCATTCTGCTTGTACTTTTCGATAAAGCCCTCAAATCCACGTCGGAACGGGATGCTGTCGCAGATGTGGAAGCGGCAGACTGACGTCTCGCCATTGCCATCCAGGGGCATGTCGCTCATGGCGCAAAACGGCGCGTCAAAAAACGCGAATGGCGGTTCCGCAGCCCATGCGTAGCCGATGTAGTCCTCGCTCCCCGTGCCAAACGTCGAGGGGAACTTCTCTCCATCGACGAAAAACTTCTCGTCGCCCTCGCCCCACCACCAGTCCAACGCCTTCCCGCCGCCGTAGCCAAACCACCAGTGTTCGGCGTCCAACCCGTCCGGATACGGGAATGTGTCGACGATCGACAGGTGCATGCCGCAAAAGCGCCCGGCGCGTTGCATCACGCGCAGCACAGGCCAATCGGGAAATCGCTCGCCGCCGGGCAGGAATGCGGCGTCCGTTTCGGGCTCATCCCCGTGGCAGCGCGCGCAAAAGCGCATCAGCTCATCCGCCTGCGGGCAGGGCTGTACGTCCATCTGCGCGCAGATCTGAACGGCCTCGTCCGTCTCGTTGCTCAGCGTCACGCGCGCGCCGTGGGCAAAGGGCATATACCAGTTTGCATACAGCACATCGCCCTGCTTGCCGCAGACCCACGTGCGGAAATTGCCCGCGCCCGGCGTGCAGGCAAAGAAGTCGCACAGCGGCGCGCAGATGGAGGGCTCCTCCTCCCCATCCCAATAGGCGCGTAGCGTCAACTCGCGGCTTCTGGCCATCGCCTCCGGCGAAAGGCGAAACTGCATCTGCGCGATTGCGCCGGCCCCTTCGCCGGAAAACAGGCAGGCCTGCGCGCGTGGCGCGAGCACGGTCTCCGGCGCATAAAGCCGCTGTAAGTTTTCCCCCCGGCGATAGAGCGTGCGGTCCAGACGCGCCAGCAGACGGCGCCCGGCGATGGAATACATGGCGTCATAGGCAGGCATCTGCGTACCCTGCGGAAAGAGCGTATACGTGAAGTGGTAAAACGCGCCCCAGCCCGGCGCAAGCTCGATGCGCAGGGACGTGTTGAACGGGATCGGTAGAAAGCTGTTGTAGCCGCGGGCGATGTGCGGGCACAGCGACGGCAGGTCCAGGGGCGCAAAGTCGCTGCCGAACTTCGTGAAGTACGACAGAAACGGACAGTCAATGATCCGCTCGCCGTCCACGTATACGCGAATCGCGCCCTCATTGGGCATTGCCGACCAACTGCGCCAGATCACGCCGGGTCCGGTCAGCTCTGCAGCCACCACGCTGCCGTCCGGCAGCGCGCGCACATAGCCCTTGCCGTCGTCGTTGGCGTCCCAGGCGACATAGCGCCCTGTCTCCTCGTCATATCGGGACGCGCGGTCGAAGCTCGTGCAGCTGCCGCTGCGCTCGCCCGGCGCGGGCCGGGCCAGCCGCTTTAGATCGGTCAACCGGTCGAGCAACTCTTCATACGTCATAGTCTCTCCTCCTCATTATTCCTTCAGGCCGCTGAGCGCAATGCCCTCCAGGATATAGCGTTGTCCGATGAAAAACACGACCACGACGGGCAACAGCGCGATCGTAGAGGCCGCCATCATCAGGTGCCATTCGGCGTTGTACATGCCCTGGAACATCCGCAGGCCCATGGAGACGGTGTATTTTTCCGTGCTGTTCAGGTAGAGCAGCGGGCCCAGGAAGTCATTCCAGCTTCCCATGAAGGAAAACATGCCCACGACGATCATGGCCGACTTGGTCAGCGGCATCAGGATCTTCAGATAGATCGTCCCGTAACCGGCGCCGTCGATGAACGCCGACTCGTCCAGTTCGCGCGGAATGGTCATATAAAACTGGCGCATCATGAAGATGTTGTACGCGCCCCCGCCAAACCACGCCGGCAGAATCAGCGGCACATAGGTATTGGTCAGGCCGATGCGGCTCCAGCCCACAAAGAGCGGAATCATGGTGACCGCAAAGGGCAGCATCATGCTGCCAATCAGCAGCGCGAAGATCACATTTCGGCCGCTCCAGCGCAGCCGCGCGAAGGCATAGGCGCTGATGGAGCTGGAAAGTACCGTGCCCAGCACCACCCTCACCACGATGAACGTCGTGTTGAGGTAGTAGCGTCCAAAGGGCGCGACGTCCATCGCCTTGACGTAGTTCTCCCAGCGGATGGGATGGGGAATCCAGATCGGCGGCAGTTGAAAGATCTGTCCCATGGACATGAACGAGGAGCGGATCATCCAATAGAGCGGCACCAGGGAGATGAACGCACCGACGAGCAGCAGGGGATATGCCACCAGCTTCCAGCGGTTTTTGGGCAGCAGGATCGAACCGAGAACAACTTTTTTCGCCATGTCAGTTTCCCCCCATGTAGAACACCCAGCGCTTGGATGAGCGGAATACCAACACCGTCACGGCCATGACCAGCACGAAGAGCACCCAGGCGATCGCGCAGGCGCTTCCCATCCGGCCGTAGGTGAAGGCCTCCCGGTAGAGGTAAAACACGTAGAACAGGCTGGCGTTGTTGGGCCCGCCATTGGTCATGATGTATGCACGCTGATACAGGTCATACAGGTTTTCAAAAAAGCCGCTCTCCTTTGCGCATTGACCGATGATCAAGCGCTGTCCCGTGAGCTCTTCCATCAGGGTTTCCATCTGCACAAGCGCTCGATCATCCATCTGCAGCGTCTCACAGGCCAAGATACACGCCAGCGCATTGACGTTGTTTCCCGGGCAAAACACCACTGCAGATCCGAACTGCTTCAGGTATCTTCTGATTTCAAAGCGTGCGTCCGACCTGGCCTGCGGCGAATCCCATGCCTGCTGCGGTTCGATGTAGAGCATGATGCCCGCGTCGCCGCCGCCAAAGATCTGCCGGATACTGCCTGCCTGCGCATCCGACAGTTCTCCCATGACAAAGCTGTACATCTGCTGTTCCGCATAGCTGATCTGCCATGTTCAGAAGATTGCTCTGCATCCGCGTCTGCTCCTGCTGAATCAGCTGCGTGTCCCACAGATGGTTTTCCATCTTGTCCAGGCACAGGCGCAGTTCTCCGATGTCTACGGGCTTGAGCAGGTATTCGTCAGCGCCGACGGAGATGCCGCGCTGCGCATATTCAAACGTACCATAAGCGCTCAGAATCGCAAAGCGCGCGCGCGGTTGCTTGGCCTTGGCCTGCTGTAAAAATGTCAGGCCATCCATGCCCGACATGCGTATATCCCGTCAGCACCAGGTCGACATTCATCGTCCCCATGATTTGTAGAGCGCGCTCTCCGCTTTCCGCTTCAAACACCAGGTATTCAGGCTTCAGCATGCGAAGCAGGCCGATCATTCCTTCTCGATGCCCGGCTTCATCATCTACAATCAAGAGTCTGTACATGGTTTTTCCCTCCTCCATTCGCGCCGCTTGGGGGTTGCGCTACGTAGAAGCCGATCATACCGTCCGCTTGTCATGTATGTGTTCAGCATAACATAATTTTGTTACAGCCGCAATATTTGTGCCTCTCTTCAGCTTGCCATTCCATCTCCTGTTGCTTGCCAAAAAGCGGTGCGAAATGTGAAAAAAGCGCAAAATGGAAACCCTTCCCTACAAAAGCGTATGTAGCGGAACCCTGCGCGCCGGCCCAGCCGGCAGGCATTCTTCGCCATATTTCGGCTTTACAAAAATAGCGGTTGAACGGCTTGCCCCGCGGGCCTGACGATGGTAGAATGGTCATGTAGGTTTGGCTAAAAGGACAAGGGGATGATACCATGAGCATCACCGTTGCAGACGTCATGAAGCTGCCCTCCATGCGCGGAGCCAAAGTGCTCGGCGGGACAGGCGGACTTACGAGAATCGTGTCCTCCATTTCCGTATTGGAATATGCGCAGGTCACGGCTGTACAGAAGGAGCTGTTCGATCACATTGAGTTTCTGGGCAATGAGCTGGCCATCACCGGTTTTATGAACAATCCGGACGATGTGGAGCTCCAGTGCACCAACCTGCGCCGCATGGCCGAGATTGGCGAGGTCGGCGTCATCCTGTTTTATGTCGGCATTGTCATGAAAAAGGTGGATCGCCAGCTCGTCGACGTGGCCGACGAACTGAACTTTCCATTGATCTGCATGCCCGTGGGGCAGATGAATCAGCGCTACAGCGAAGTGATTTGCGAGGTCATGGAGTTGATCTATCGCGATCAGATGGCCAGCACGAGCCTGGTCAGCGAATTGCTGGAGCAGGCAGCCGGACTCACAGTGCATCAAAGAACGGTGGACAGCATGCTGCGCATGCTTGCGGACAGGTTGCACGCATCTGTCGTGCTGATGGATTCCTCCCGCCGCGTGCTCAACGAGGCTGCTTGGCCTCGCTCCTTTGACCATGCCATCAAAGAGCGCTTGACCGCCGCGGATTTTCCCGCGCTGGCCACCTGGCGATACGATAGCGCGATGAATATCCACATTTATCGGGACAGCATTCAGACGCAAGATCGCCACGCCATGGACCTGCTCCTCTTTAAGGAAGGCGATCCCCTGGATGTGGTCATCACCCGGCAAGCGGTTGAGGTGGTACAGCTGACGGTCAGCATCTGGTCGGAAAAGCACGACCGGATCGTGATCGGCGAATTGGTTCGCGCCATTCTTCAGGATGAACCCATGAAGATGCGCCGGCTGGCGGATATCTTTCATGTGGACGTGGCCTCCATCAACTCGATGTGGATCATCAGCGGCGAGGGCCCGCAAGACAGGGAGAGGCTTGCGGAGGTTTTGGAGGTGATCCGGCGCGATACGGAAACATATTCTGCGACTGCCATTGCCGACATCTACGACGAGGAAATGGTGCTGTTCATGATCGGGCCCGGCAACATCCAGGACGTTCGGGCGCTGACAGAGGTGATCGGACACGAGCTGTCGGAGCGCCGGATCCATGCGACTCTGACCCGCTGCCATGCGTTGAATACCACGACCCGCGTGCGCGAAGCATTTTTAAGCCATCAAACGGGGATGTCTGCCGTGAAGCGCATCTTTCCGGGGCGATGGGCGTATACGCTGGAGCAGATCGATTTTGCACAGCACTGTCGGGAGCTGATCGGGCGCGGCGAGCGCGCTGTCGACGAGGCGCTCAGGAGCATTGGCGCCCTGTTGCAGGGCGGAGTCGAGACCCATCTGTTGGAGACGTTGGAGTGCTATCTTCTGGATGCGCAGATGAGCATTACGCAGACTTCCGAAAAGATGTTTCTGCATAAAAACACCATCAAGTATCGCATTCAACGCATCGCCGACCAGCTGGGGTTTGTCCCAGGAGAATTTCCGGAGAGCATCCCGCTGTTCACCGCGTGTGCCCTCAATCGGCTTTTACGCCAGACTTGAGCCCGCTTTCGAGGCGTTCATTTGTCCAAAAGGACAAATGAACGCCTCCTTTTTTCTGCCTTGAAGATAAATACTTTCACGACAAATTTCGCTATAATGCTTCTATTCTTTTTTCCGCACAAGCGGATGAATGAAGGAGGAAGCGTTGATGACTCAAAAGAATTCCGGCTTTGAAATCAAAGCGGAGCAACGGCAGAGTTGGCTCAGCATCGCCATGGTATGGGCGGGCGGCATGATTTGTGTGCCCTGCCTGATGATCGGCGGCGTATTGGTCGGCGGCGGTCTGAGCTTTGCGCAGATCATCGCGTCCATCCTGCTGGGTTATGGCATGATCTGCGCCTACATGATTTTTATCGGCATGCAGGCCTGCGATACCGGCCTGCCGGTTTCCGTAATGGCCTCCGGCGCCCTGGGCGAAACGGGCGCGCGCTACATCATCTCGACCATCCTGGCCATCGCCTGCGTCGGCTGGTTTGGCATTCAGTCCGGGGTCTGTGGCAGCGCGTTTGCGTCCCTGGGCGCGAACATGCTGGGCTTTGAGTCGGCAAGCCCCGCCGCAGTGGCCATCTGCTCCCTGGTCTGGGGCGCGATCATGCTGTTGACCGCGTGCCTGGGCTTCAAGGGGCTCAAGTGGCTCAATTACATCGCCGTTCCCGCACTGGTTGTGGTCTGCCTGTATGGCATCATCGCCAGCATGGTGAAAAACGACGGCGGCGCCGTGCTCGCTGCGTACAACCCGCCGGTCTCCAGCGGCCTGGTGTTTGGCATGAGCATGGTAGTGGCTTCCTTTGCGCTGGGCGGCCTGATCTCCGCCGACTACTGCCGGTTTGCCAAGAACCGCGGCGATGTGGTAAAGTCCTCCATTGTGGGCGTCATTCCCGCCGGATTGTTCATGTTGCTCACCGGCGGCGTCATGAGCATCGTCACGGGGCAGTACGACATCTCCATCATCCTTTCCAACCTGGGCGTGCCGTTCTTCGGCCTGCTGGCGCTGGTGCTCGCCACCTGGACGACCAATGTGACCAACGCCTATTCCGGCGGCCTTGCGCTGTCCAATCTGCTGGGCTTTGACGAGAGCAAATTCAAGATCACCACCGGCATTGCGGGAGCCATCGGCACCCTGCTGGCAGCCTTTGGCGTGCTGTCCAAGTTCGAAGCGTTCCTGAGTCTGATGAGCGCCCTGCTGCCGCCGCTGGCCGGCGTGATCATCGCCAACTATTGGATTGTCGGCAAGGGCCGGCGGGATGCCTTCAGGATTCAAAGCGGCATCTTTGCCCCCGGCCTGATCTCCTATCTGGTCGGCGCATTCGTCGCTTGCCTGACTGGCGGAACCTTCGCCTCCTTCCCGTTCCTCGCATGGCTGAACGTGCCTTTCTTTGTAGGACCGGTGAACGGCATCATCGTTTCGCTGATTCTGTACACCGTGCTGGTCAAGGCCCAGAGGAAGTGACTTCGTTCCAACAAAGCGGCGGCGCGATCATCGCCCGCCGCGATTCACGGTAAAAACGCAAATGAGGTGACAGGCATTGAGAAAGATTGGCATTCGTGAGATTGAAGACATCGCCCTCGGCGCGGCGCTGCTGGGCGCGGGGGGCGGCGGCGATCCCTATATTGGAAAGCTGATGGCCATCGGCGCAGTGCGGGAGTGCGGCGAAGTGACGCTGCTCTCCCCCGAGGAGACGCCGGACGACGCGCTGATCATGCCCATCGCCATGATGGGCGCGCCCACGGTGCTTTGCGAAAAAGGAATCGGCGGCACGGAATACCGGCGCATCTTTGAAATGGTGGAGCGCTATTTCGGGCGCAAGGTCTACGCCACCATGCCCATGGAGGCGGGCGGCGTGAACTCCATGCTGCCCATTGCGGCCGCCGCGCGCCTGGGCCTGCCCATGATCGACTGCGACGGCATGGGGCGCGCCTTCCCGGAGCTGCAAATGGTCACCTTCACCATTGGCGGCGTTTCCGCCACGCCCATGGCCCTGACGGACGAGAAGGGCAACAGCGTCATTTTTGAAACCATCACGAATCAGTGGACGGAGGAACTGGCGCGCTCCGTCACCATGTCCTGCGGCGGCAGCGTGACCTGCTCGCTTTACGTCATGGACGGCAAGACCATGAAGGCCTACTCCGTGCACGACATCGTCACCCGCAGCGAGCAGCTGGGCAAGGCCATCCGCAACGTCAAGAACGTGACCGACGGCACGCCGGAGGAAAACTTTCTGGCGTTCTCCGAAGGCATCAAGCTGTTCAAGGGCAAGATTTCGGATGTGCTGCGCACCACCAACGGCAAGTTCAACCTCGGCAAAATTCAGCTGGAGGGCATTGGCGATTGCAAGGGCCATCGAGGCGAGGTAACCTTCCAAAACGAGAACCTCTGCGCCAGCGTGGATGGCGCAATCCTCGCCACGGCTCCGGATCTGATCTGCCTGGTCGACACGGAAACCTTCACACCCATTACTACAGACGGCCTGAAGTACGGCAAGCGCGTGCTGGTGGTGGGCCTCAGATGCTATCCCCTGTGGCGTACGCCCAAGGGCATTGAACTGGTGGGCCCGCGGTATTTCGGCATCGACACGGATTACATTCCCGTCGAGGATCGCGTCAAGGGAGGTGCGGCAAATGTATAAACTGGGGATCGACGTGGGCGGCACCAATACCGACGCGGTTTTGATCGACGAGCGCCTGCAGGTCATCGCAGAGGTCAAGCATCCCACCACCGGCAATATCTTTGATGGCATCATGGGCGCGGTGCGCGCGCTGCTTGACCAGGCGCAGGTCGACCGCAGCCAGATTCGCCAGGCGATGCTGGGCACCACCCAATGCACCAACGCCATCGTGGAGCGCAAAAACCTCGCCAAGATCGGCCTCTTGCGCATCGGCGCTCCCGCCACCGTGGGCGTGCCGCCCATGGTGGATTGGCCCGCAGATATACAGTTCATTTGCCAAAAGAGCGCGATCATCGGAGGCGGCTTCGAGTATGACGGCAAGCAGCTGGCGCCCCTGGATGAGGAGGCCGCAAGGGCCTTCTTCACGGAGCTGAAGGGAAAAGTGCAGTCCATCGCCATCTCCTGTGTGTTTTCCACGGTGCGAGCCGACCACGAGCAGCGGGCCGCCCAGATCTGCCGCGAGGTGATGGGCGAGGACGTCCATATTTCCATTTCCAATGAGATCGGTTCCATGGGATTGATCGAGCGGGAAAACGCCACCATCCTCAATGCCGCGCTCTACAAGGTCGCTGAACGCTTCACGGAGGGCTTTGCCTACAGCCTGGCCCAGGAGGGCGTAACCCAGGCGGAGATCTACCTTTCCCAAAATGACGGCACGCTCATGACCATGGAATATGCCAAGCGCTACCCCATTCTGACGGTCGCCTGCGGCCCGACCAATTCCATCCGCGGCGCAAGCTATTTGAGCAGGCGCAACAACGCCATCATAATCGACGTCGGCGGAACCACCACCGACTTCGGCGTCATCCAGGCCGGCTTCCCCCGCGAATCCGGCGTGGCGGTGACCATCGGCGGCGTGCGCACCAACTTCCGCATGCCGGACGTCTATTCCATCGGCCTTGGCGGCGGCTCCATCGTTCGCCAAAGGGAGGACGGCTCCGTCACCGTCGGTCCCGACAGCGTGGGGTATGAAATCACGCAGAAGGCGCTGGTCTTCGGCGGGGATACGTTGACCGCGACGGACATTGCAGTCCGCCTTGGCATGGCGGATGTCGGCGATGCCTCCAAGGTCGCCCACCTCAGTGAAGAGCTTGCCGTAAAGGCCATGTCCGTCATCCGTGAGATGGTAGAAGAAGGAATCGACGTCATGAAGGTTTCCAGCGACGATCTGGACGTCATCCTGGTGGGCGGTGGCTCCATCATTCTGCCTGAAAAGCTCGCGGGCGCGCGCAGCGTCACCAAGCCAGCCTTCTTCGGCACCGCCAACGCGATCGGCTCTGCCATCTCCAAGGTCAGCGGCAATTACGAGGCGCTGGTCAACTACGACGAGCTTCCCCGCGAACAGGCGCTGGAGAGGGCCAAGCGCGAGGCCATCGAAATGGCCGTGGCCTCAGGAGCCATCCGCGAGACGGTCGAGATCATCGAAGTCGAGGATATACCGCTTGCCTACTATCCGGGCAACACCTGCCGCGTAAAGGTCAAGGCCGCAGGTGAATTGCGGTAAGTCCTGCGCCGTTGGCTTTCTCCGTTGCCGGTCGTCCGGATGTTCGAACTTCTTTCCCGATGATCTTTGCAGGGCGCTGTGGCTCATGGCCGCGGCGCCCTGTTTGCCGATGGCAGGCCGCATCCCTTTACATGGAGATCAGCGTCATGCCCAGCGTGCCGACGACCATCAACGCAAGCCCCATCCCGCCCCTGCGGGAGAGGCGTTCTCGAAAGACCACGTAGGAGAAGAGGATCGAGACGAGTATGCTGAGCTTGTCGATGGGCACCACTACGCTCACCACGCCATTCTGTATGGCGTAATAGTAGCACAGCCATGATGCGCCCGTGGCGATTCCCGAAAGCACGATAAATGCCATTTCGTGGGGATCGACTTGGCGAAGCCGTTCCTGCTTGCCCTTTACGCACACGATCATCCCCGCCATTGCCAGTACCACGACAGTGCGCAATGCGGTGCCCACATTGGACTCGATTTCGGACATGCCAAGCTTTGACAGCACGGAGGTCAGGGCGGCGAACACCGCCGACATCACGGCATAGAGCAGCCAAGGGCCCTGGCGTGAAGCGGTGCGCTCGGCCTGAGGTTCGACCATCAACAGGATGCCCGCTCCAATCAGGAGGGTACAAAGCAGCCGAAGCGGCAGATGCGACGTTTCTCCGAAAAACAGCATGGCCAGCAGCACCGAGAGCACTGTGCTGGATTTATCGACGGGAACGACCTTGTTGACGCTACCCATCGAAAGCGCCTTGAAGTAGCACAGCCACGACGCGCCCGTCGTCATGCCAGACAGCACGAGGAACAGCAGCGAGCGAACGTCCAACGCTAAAAGGCTGTGCCAAGAGCCCGCCACAAAGACCATGAGCCAGGAAAAGGCCAGAACGATCCCGGTTCGCAGCAGCGTTGCCACGTCGGAATCCGTCTTGTGTATGCCGCATTTGGCAAGGATGGAAGTCAGCCCTGCAAAGACGGCGGAGCCTATCGCTGCGATCAGCCACATGTTGCATTTCCCCTCTCCTATGTGAACGGCTTTCGGGCTCGTACAGGCCATTGTGAACCGGCCGCCCTGCTCCATGGACGGCACACAATGTGCCTTTGCATGGTAACGCGCCCTCTCTGTGGCCATTATACACGCTTTCAGGGAAAGCACAATCCAAAAAACATGTCTTCACCCCCGCCATGGGTCCCTGCACGCCCCCATGCCCCGCCTTGAGGCAGCGTCCAGGGCTTCTGCAGTGCAAAAGAGGCGCCCCAAAAAAAATCAAAAAAATTTTTTCAAAAGGTATTGACTTTCTTTGATTTACGGCTATAATATAGGTATCGTTCAGAGATGAGCGAAGTGGTTCATGACCACATCATCTACGACCTGCGAAAGGCCAGAATGCGACCCTACATGACTGGCAATGTTACCAGCGGTGCAAGGCCAAAGAAATGGAGGTTTGCATTATGAGCAAGTATCTTCCTACTGTTTTCGGTGAAAACCTGATGGACGTTTTTGATGATTGGGATCGTGACTTCTTCCGCCGCTTTGGCAACGTCGACCGCGCGCTGTACGGCAAGCACGCACAGCATGTCATGAAGACGGATGTCAAGGAAACGGATGAGGGCTATGAGGTGGATGTCGATCTGCCGGGCTTCAAGAAGGACGAGATTCATCTTGAACTGAATGACGGTTATCTGACCATCTCCGCCGAGAAGGCTTTGGAGAAGGACAACGAGAACAAGAAGGGCAAGATGCTCCGTCAGGAGCGCTATGCGGGCGTGATGCAGCGCAGCTTCTATGTGGGTGAACAGATGACGGAGGAGGACATCAAGGCCTCGTATGAGAGCGGTGTTCTGCACGTAAACATCCCGAAGAAGGAAGCGCGGAAGGCCCCCGAAAAGAAGACCATTCTGATTGAGGGCTAATCAGACGCCCCGCCGGCATCAGCCGGCGGGGCGTTTGAATTGGCGTCAAAGGGCATGATTTCCAAAGAAGATGGAAGTCATGCCCTTTGGCGTCGACTCCATCGCCGCAGACCGCCCCTCCTTCAGGAGGCAGAGCGCCGGCAGGGCAACGCTTACGACTTCTCCATGAGCATATCCGTCAGCCGCAGGATCTCGGGAGCGATTCGTTCCCGTTCCCGCTTGGTGATGCGCTGATAAAGCGGATAGGCGCAGCTCAAAATGAATATGCCCACCGCGCCCAACGCAATCCCCCACGCGAGATTGCGGCCGACCATGGCAAGGCTCATCCCGCCGCCCAGGGTCAGCGTACCCACGACGCCCGCGGCAACGGACCAGACGGTCCCCTTTTTTTCGGCGCCGGCGTCCAGCCTGCGCAGCGTTTCCAGCGTCGTTTCCCTGTTCGGCAGGTACTTTTCGCGAATGCGGCGGACCTCGCTTTGTGTCTTGGCGGAGTAGTGATAGTCAAACGGCGGTTCTTGATTCATATGGATTCCTCCTTGGCCTTGAAGTACCGATGGGTATTTTTGAGCATCCATATGGCGGTCGTCAGGATCGCCATGCATACGGCGCTGCCCGTCAATGTGTTCATGCACTGCTGAAAGGCGCCTGGCTCGCCAAACGTAGAGATCAGGGCCGTCTGCAATGCCAACATGGACATGAGCGCAGCCGAAAAGCGAACATTCAGCGCAGCCCTCAGCAGCGGCATCTCTGCTGTGCGCCGGCGAATCAGCTGGATGCCGCCTGCCGTCAGCGAGTAAAACGAGTAGGCAGCGGTTGCATAGATCATAAACCCTGGATAGGAGAAGGATTGCCCCCGCAAGAGGAACCGGACCAGCAATACCTGGATGGATCCCGCCAAAGGGATCAGCAGCGCGCCCACAACGCCATACCACTGCCACGCCCGCCGCTCATCGAGCCTCCTGCGGTCCGCGCGGAAAAGCACCAGTTGCATCAACGTCAGAATCGCATGATATCCAAACAGCGCGCCCTGCCATCCCGAGCGCAGCACGAGCGCCAACACGCCCTGGAGCATCGTATACAGCGCATGGATTGCCGTGCCCAGGGACAGCGAAACGCTGCTGCGCAATTGCGAGTCGTGTACAAAGCGGCGCGCCATCGGGTTGCCCTCAAGCCGTCCGTACAGGCTGCGTCCCCACCGGCAGACATTGACGCACAGCAAGGCCGTCGCGTAAGCCGACCAAGGATAGGCGATATAGTCCCACGCCGGCGAACTGCCGGGCAGCGCAAAGGACACAAGGACCGCGCCAAACCCCAACGCCATGATGGGAACCGCCACGCAGAGCGGCGGCATGAAGAGCGTCCGAAGGACTCCTTTTCGCTTGCGCATATCACGCCTCCGGCAGCGTCACGGTGAAGGTGCTGCCCTCTCCCAACGCGCTGGTCACAGCAATATCGCTTCCGGTAATGTCGACGATTCTTTTAACCAGCGCAAGGCCCAAACCGTTACCTTCGGATCGATGGGCCGTATCCCCCTGATAAAACCGCTCAAAGATATGTCTACCGGTCTCTGCGGAGATGCCGCAACCTGTGTCGTGAACTGCGACCCGAATATGCCCGCCATCCTTGTGTGCCGAAACGGAGATGCTTCCGCCCTCCGGCGTGAATTTCACGGCATTGGAAATGAGGTTGTGCCAGACAATCTCCATCAATTCCCGATCGGCAGTGACCACGATGTCCGAGTCAATATCGGCATCGATCTCCAGATGCTTTGCCTCCCAAACGCTTTCAAAGCTCAGCAGCACCGAGCAGAGCTGTTCGCTCAGATCATAGGGACGGCGCTTGGGGAAAATCTTTTGATTTTCCAGCTTATTGAGCTTGAGAATGTTGCTGATCAATCCTGCCAGTCGACGCGCGGTGCAACCAATGGCGTGTGCATATTCGGCCCGCTTCGCGGCAGGCAGGTCCGGATCCTTCAGCAGCTCGGCATAGTTCTGCATGACGGCAAGCGGCGTTTTGAGTTCGTGAGATACGTTGGCGATGAAATCCGTCTTCAGGGTCTCGATGCCAGACAGTTCTTCCACCATGCGGTTAAAATACGAGACGATGGGATCGAAGCTCTCATGATCTTCCAGTGGGTGAAGCGGCGGGATTCGAACACTGAAATCACCCTGCATCACCTTTTCCGCCGCCGAGGTAATCCGTCTGACCGGCCGGTCGATCATCATTCTACGCCGGATTTCATCCAATATCGTAAACAACAGACTCAGCAGCAAGACATTGCCCAGCGTCGCCCTGGCTGCGACCCGCAGGTTTTCAGGGGTCAGCACGATCCCCAACGTATCGATCAGCGCATTGAGAAAGAGCAACATGCAACAGGTGACGATAAAGGAGATGAGCGCAAAAAACAAGATGCCTCTTCGCACAACGCGCAGCTGCTGTACGATTCCTCTGCTCATCGTATCACCGCCTTGTAGCCCAACCCGTGTACCGTCTTGAGTTCAAAGTCCTCACACCCGGCCAGCTTCCCGCGCAGCTTGGTCATATATACATCCACAGTACGCGCGCTGGAGGTGGTGTCGCTGCTCCAAAACTCGTCCATCAGCTGCTGACGGGTAAACGTCTTTTTCGGATAGGACAGAAGTTTATACAGAATATCAAACTCGCGTGCCGTCAGGGGAATTTCCTCGCCGTTCAGATAGGCGGCGCGTTCGTCCATATCCATGGAGAAATGCCCTATAGCCAGCTTCCGGCTGGCGGCAATCTTCGCGCGCCGCAGCAGCGCGCCCATGCGCAGCAGCATTTCATCCAGCTCGATGGGTTTGACCATATAGTCGTCAATGCCCACGCGATACCCCCTCTGCTTTGCGTCCATGTCGTCCCGGGCCGTCATGAAGAGAATGGGGATTTCGGGATTATCCGCCCGGACGGCCTTCACAAATTCAAAGCCGTTGACCACCGGCATCATGATATCGGAAATGATCAGGTCGAAGACCTGCTCGTACAGCGCGTCGTAGGCCTCGTTGGCATCCAGGCAGCCTGTCGCTTCATAGCCGTGATGCGCAAGATAGGCGCAGACGGTCTGGTTCAATTCCGCATTGTCCTCCACAACCAATACGCGAAACATCTCCTTCGCCCCCTTTGCCCCATCAGTATAGCACAGAGTTGTTTGCGTTTTGTTGATGTCGAAACGAAAAAACGGCGCGAAGCCGTTTTGTCATGATTTCACTTGATGAAGTCATCGCCTTGCCGCCCGGATCCGCGCATGGGCCTCATCCATTCGCGCCTGTGCCGCAGCCAGTTGCTGGGCCTGTTGGCGCTTCATCGCCTGCTTACAGGTATTCGGACGCCCCAGGGCCTTGGCCTCCTCCCACTGCGCGCTGCTTTCGGCCTTTGCCGCGGCGAAATTGGCCCTGTCCACTTCGTGCTGAGCCTTTGCATCTTGCCGCATGTCTTCCATGGCTTTTTTGAAAAATGCGACGATCTTATCCGACATCTTCGATGCCTCCCTTATCATCCTCACGCTTGAATGCCCTTGATCATGGGAATCAGCCCCAGCAACATCACCACCCCGACAATGCCCACCAGAATGCCGGGAATCATCAGACTGTCCCACACCATGGTCATGCACATGCCTACGCCCAGCGTCAGCGCGCTGACGATTCCATACGCGATCCGGGCAATGTTTTTGCCGTTGAGGCGGACCGGCGGCTTGCCTTCCATCCTTCTGCGAACCACGACCATGACCAACAAGACGGCCAGGCCGATCGCACCCACGATCACGCCGGGCAGGAAGGCGTTCCACTCCGCCACCAATCCCATACACATGCCCATTGCAAACAGGATGCCGCCAACCGTTCCCAGCATCAAGGTCACCAAATCCTTACGCTTCATCAAAACCATCCTTTCGTCGCTTTTCATCCTTGCGCTGCGCCTACCGCAGCTGACATGTCGGATGATATCATCAGGATGATGCGGAATTGATAAGGAAATGTTTTTGAAATGTTGAATATGCCGTCGGCGCTCAGCCGTTCCGCATCGAAAGCGCCTTACCCTGCGATCCTCCCCTGGGTGTCAATGAAAAAACGCCGGATGACGTTCCGGCGTTGGCATGATACAGCGCGCGCAGGGCCCCGCGCGCGCCGCGGATGGGCAGGGCCCTCGCCCGAAGACTGGCTCGAGTGCGTCTCCCCCTGGGCCACGGTTTTGATTCGGCATGCATGCGCGGCAGGTCCAATGGAGGCGTCAACATTCCCCGAGCTTCTCATCGGACGCCGACGCTTCGAGCGCGCCGTTATTGGCAAAATCAGAGGTGTCCAGTGTATCTTCAGGCGTCAACATATGGGCACGCTCATAAGCCTGGCGGATCTCCTGCGGCATATCTGCCGGTGAGAGGTTCCTCAGACGTTCCTCATGGCCCTCGCACATGGCCGTTTCGTAATACCAGCACTTATAGCGGACCATGTTCAGTATGCGCTGCATGTGTTCAATCTCCGCTTCCACGACGGCGCGCTGCCGGGCAAAGAGCGCATGGCGTTGCGCATAGGTCGATGCGCCTTCGGTACACCATTGCATAAACTGCTTGATGTCCTTGATCTCCAATCCCGTCTTTTTCAGGCATTCGATCACCTGCAGCGCTTTCAGATCCTGTTGGGAAAACCTTCGTATTCCTGCCCTGCGCTCCAGATTTGGAAACAGCCCCTCTTTATCGTAATATCGCAGCGTCGATATGGGCAAATGAAACATTGCCGCGACCTGCCCAATCGTATACAAGCGCATCTTCCCCCTCAACAATTCCCGAAAAAGCCATTGACCTAAAGTCAGGTTCAGGTGTTATCATAGAGTATAGCATTGGATGGAGCGGCCGTCAATAAGCGCGCCGAAAAGGATTGAGGCCCCTGACGGCAAAGCGCCTTTCCGCGTAGGGCGAGCGCAAATCGACATGGAGGAGGTTATCGCATGAATCAACCGATCGTTCCGGGAACAGACGGCGACAAGTATGTGCCCTATGAAAGCCGTAATGGGCAGGAATCCGTGGTGTATTTCACAAACGACCTGTCGTCCAGAGGCCTGCTGCGCATCTGGGATCGGGTCGGCATGCGCCTGACGGGCAAAGTGGGCATCAAGCTGCACACGGGCGAAAAGGATGGCCCCAACATCATCCCCCGTCCCTGGGTCAGGCAACTCGTGGAGGAACGGCTGCCCGGCGCGGCGATCGTTGAAACCAACACCTATTATGAAGGCGACCGCTATACCACCCCACAGCATCGCCAGACCCTGGCCGTCAACGGCTGGACGTTCTGCCCTGTGGATATTCTGGACGAGGACGGCATCGCGATGCTGCCCGTGCACGGCGGCAAATGGTTTACTGAGATGGCCGTGGGGCGGCATCTGCTGAACTATGACTCCCTGCTGGTGCTGACGCATTTCAAGGGCCACACCAAGGGCGGCTTCGGCGGCTCAGGCAAGAACATCGGCATCGGCTGCGCCGATGGGCGCGTCGGGAAGGCCATGATTCACACCACGCCCGGTTCCGACGACATGTGGGACATCAGCAATGAAGAGTTTATGGAGCGCATGATCGAATCCGCCAAGGCCGTAGCGGATCACTTCGGGCAGCGGATCGTCTACATCAATGTGCTGCGCAACATGTCTGTCTCCTGCGACTGCGAGGGATGCGCCGCCGAGCCGGTCGTCACGCCCAACGTAGGCATTGTGGCCTCCACGGACCTGCTTGCGGTGGATCAGGCATCCGTGGATCTGGTATATGCCATGCAGGCGCACCAGCACGCCGACCTCGTGGAGCGCATGGAGAGCCGCCACGGCCTGCGCCAGCTGAGCTATATGAAGGAATTGGGCATGGGCCACGACCGCTATCGGCTGCTGGACATCGACCGTGCGGATGCCCGCATCTGGCCGGGGGATGCGGTTCGGGATGTTGTGCCGTTTCAGGCGTAACGGGCGGGGCCGACGAGCTCCAAGCGGCAAAGCGAGCATTTGCGCTCCCCCTTCCCCCGCGGGGCTGCCAGTGTCCTGATGCAGGGGATGGGCTGAAGCCGTCGACGCGCTTGTCCAGCAGAGGGCATGATCGCCACGCCGTCCCGCGTGCATGTCAAAGATGCGCCGAAGGCTTGAGCGTTGAGAAGGAGGATATCGCTTTATGGAATACCGCATTCTTCCCCACGGAGGCGAGCAGATCAGCGTGATCGGCATGGGTTCCTCCGTGATCGGCGCGCAGGGCGAGGCGGAGATCCTTCGCACCGTGCGCGCCGCCGTGGCCCATGGCATCAATCATTTTGACATGGCCGGCGGCCATGCGGCCATCTTTGAAGCCTATGGAAAAGCGCTGCAGGGCATCCGCGACCGGGTGCATCTGCAAGTGCACTTCGGGGCGGATTACACCTCCGGCGAATATGGCTGGACGACCGATCTGTCGCAGATCAAAAAATCCGTCGCATGGCAGCTGGAGAAGCTTCGCACCGACTATATTGACTTTGGCTTCATCCACTGCATCGACGAGGAAAAGGACTTTGAGGCCTATGTCCAACACGGCGTGCTGGACTACATTTTGCAGCTGAGGGCGAAAGGGTTCGTCCGGCACATCGGCCTGTCCTCTCATACGCCCTCCGTGACCCATCGAATCCTGGATATGGGCATTGTGGACGTGTTGATGTTCAGCATCAATCCGCTGTATGATTACGGCCAGGGCGACTTTGGTATCGGCAGTGTGGAGGAGCGCCATGCACTCTATGCCCGCTGCGAGCGGGAAGGCGTCGGCATCGTCGCGATGAAGCCCTTCTGCGGCGGTCAGCTGTTGGACGCGGCCAAATCCGCCCTGGGCATCGCATTGACAAAGGCACAGTGCATTCAGTATGCGCTGGATAAGCCAGGCGTCGTCTGCGTGGCGCCCGGCTTTGGCAGCGAGCGGGAGATGGAAGAGGTGCTGGAG
Organism: uncultured Eubacteriales bacterium; assembly: GCA_944349855.1. Taxonomy (GTDB): domain Bacteria; phylum Bacillota; class Clostridia; order Christensenellales; family Aristaeellaceae; genus Beduinella. The sequence continues at coordinate 22,194 of CALVNS010000012.1, forward strand.
TACCTTTCCACCACGGATGCACAAAGGGATTACTCCGTTCTGGGCAGCGTCACCCCCAAAGCATCCGCTGGCAAGTGCGTCTACTGCAAGCATTGTCATCCCTGCCCCGCCGGGCTGGACATTGCGCTCATCAACAAGTATTACGACCTGGCGATGCTCGGCGACGGCCTCGCGCGGGAGCACTATCTCACGTTGGATAAAAAGGCTGGCGACTGCATCATGTGCGGCCATTGCGACCGTCGGTGCCCATTCCATGTACAGCAGAGCGAGCGAATGCAGGTCATCCGAAAAGCGTTTGGCATGTGATTCCTTCAAACCGGTGAAAGCCTTTGCGGGCGCAGAGACTCTCGCCGGTTTTTGAATGGGTTTTGCAGGAAATGGCTTGCAGCTCCCGCCGCCCAGGCGCAGACGCTCGCCGGTATCCGCCTGGTTCAAGTCCTGGTATGGAACGCTTAAGGCCTTTCGAACAATTTCTCTCGTGCGTTTTTCACATGGATGCGTCACGGCCCCATATCACCGCCCATGTTTCACTTTTTACCGGCCCCATGGACGTCACAAAGGACAGTCGGATTGCCCGCCTGTCCCTTGTATTCGTCCTATATATAAATACACTGCCGTATGGCATTTAGCGGATGCAGCCTTCTCCTCCCCTTTTTCGGCATGGCGTTTGGGTCCTTGGGCATACTCCGCCCCGCAATCCCTCGCCATCGAATCCGCGGAGGCCCTGACGGCCTGTGGCGACTTGCGCGATGGCGCTACACCCTTCAACCGAAGCGCTTCCGACAGGTCTTGGAGCCCATCCCTCTCAGCCCTGCCTGCCCCATCCGCCCGATGCAGACGAAGGGGCAGCTCAAGCCCTCTGACGGCACGCCGGATACCTCCCGGGGGCTGGGCTCCGTCGGGCATGCGATTCGTACGCCAGAATTAGCATAATCTTTCGTTTTTCTCCTTGACATTTATCTAAAATCAATATATAATCTCAAATAGGAATTATTCTTGTTAGTGAGGGCTTGGGATTGAAACGAAACACGATCCAACGCGCATTGGTTCTCAAAGCCGTGAATCACTTGCGCTCTCATGCCACCGCGGAAGAGGTGTATGATGCCGTCGTTCGGGATCATCCCCACATCAGCAAGGGCACGGTGTATCGCAACCTCAATCAGCTGGCGGAGGATGGGGAAATTCAAAAATTGGAGATGCCGGACGGGCCAGACTGCTTCGACCACCGGCTCCATCGGCATTATCACGCCAAATGCTCACAGTGTGGGCGCGTTTTCGATGTGGACATGGACTACATGACCGATCTTGTCCGCTTGGTCAAGGACGCGCATGGATTCGCCATCGACGGACACAATCTGGTTTTTACGGGCGTTTGCCCCGCTTGCCAGCAGGCTACGCGGCCGGTTCTCCCCGGATGATCGGCGCATGCGGATGCATCCCCCGTAAAGATAAATAAAATGATAGGAGGATGACAACATGAGGAGCATTACGACGCTGGACCTTCAATACGCTCACCGCTTTTACGGCTTTAAGGGCGAAGCGCAATATCTGCATGGACATACGGGCGTGCTGACTCTCGAGGTGGAGGACACCGTAAATCCTGGCGTAAACATGGTATTCCCCTGCAATGAGATTCAAAAGACCGCCTGGTCCGTCTTGAAGAATTTTGACCACGCCCTGATCCTGCGGGAGGATGATCCTCTGCTGCCTGCGGTGCTCAAGGTCTATGAAGAGCAGGGCATTCGCAATGGAGCCCCTCAAAACCAGATGAAGGGGCCCGCCTTCCAGACCGAGCTGGCTACCGCCTATCCGGAGTGCCGCTTGGTTGTGACCAAGGAGACCATGACGGTGGAAGGCATGATCAAGATCGTCTACGATCTGCTCAAGGACAAGTTGAACATTGCCAAGATCACCTTCACCAGCGGCGTGAATGCCGCTTCTGCGGAATTTGCAACCCACAATCAGATCGATCGCTGCCCACTGTGCGGCATTGCGCTGAACGAAAACGGCGTCTGCCCCAAGTGCGGCTATAAGAAGAGATAAATCCTGCGGTTGCAGCCGCCCGGAAGACAGACACAGTCACCTCTCTGGTATGCGCCAGGCCCGGGTCTTTCCCGGGCCTGGCGTTTTCCCAGTGGATTGCTCCTTCCCTGGAGGGGATGGAAGTGGCGCGGAAACGACCCGAGCCCATGATAGGAGGTCTCCGTCATGCGTCTAAAAGTGTTTTCTCTCCTGATTGTCTCGACGTTGCTGCTGAACTGCTTTCCGATTTCCTACGCCCAACCTCCGCAGACAAAATCCCCCACATTGAAAGATACAGCAATTGGGCAGACTTTGGATAGGTCCGTTGAGGAGGAAGTGCACATGGATACGACCGAGCATGTCATCTATCTGGCCGGCGGCTGCTTTTGGGGAATTGAACACCTGATGCAGTCCATCCCCGGTGTGCTCGATGCCCAAAGCGGCTATGCCAACGGCACCGGCCAGGCCGACGCCAACTACCGAACGGTCTGCACCGGAGAAACCGGCTTCCGGGAGACCGTACGGGTGGAGTATGACCCGGAGCAGGTCAGTCTGGATGCGCTGCTGCTGGCCTACTTTTACGTCATCGATCCCACAGTGGAAAACCGGCAGGGCAACGACCGGGGCACTCAATATCAGACCGGCATCTACTACACCAATGAAGAGGCCAAAGAGACGGTGGAGCGCATTGCAGCCATTGAGCGCAGCCGCAGCCAATCCTTCTTTGTGGAGATCGGCCCGCTGGTGAACTTCTATCCGGCGGAGGAATATCACCAGGACTATCTGGAAAAGAATCCTGGCGGTTACTGCCACATTCCCCGGGCTGAGATCGAGTTGCTCTCCAGGCTGCGCATCGATCCGGGCGACTACCAGAAGCCTGCAGCGGAGACCATCCGCGACAAGCTGACCGCTGAGCAGTACCGCGTCACCCAGGAAAGCGGCACGGAGCGGCCTTTTGCCAATGCATTCTGGGATCGGTTTGAAAAGGGGATCTATGTGGATGTGGTCACCGGGGAACCGTTGTTTTCCTCCACGGACAAATTTGAAAGCGGATGCGGCTGGCCGGCATTCTCCAAACCCATTGAATCGCCGGCAATCGTAGAGCTTCCAGACGACAGCTACGGCATGCAGCGCACCGAAGTGCGCAGCCGCGCTGGAAATTCCCATTTGGGGCATGTGTTCAGTGGCGACCCCGTGTCCCCCAATGGCGTGCGCTATTGCATCAACAGTGCAGCTCTTCGATTTATCCCCTATGAGAAAATGGAGTCCGAAGGCTATGGATATCTTCTGGAGCTGTTCGGGGAGTAAGCTGCCGCGACCGCCTCTTTTGTATTCAATGTTTCCCTTGAACGCCTTGGATGCTGCCCAGTCGTTGCCCACTTCCCGTGCGGCACACTCACGCGCTCGCCTTTTTACGCCGTTCCGGCTGACCATTGGGGAAAGTGTTCATGTCAAAAGCACATGGAATGATCCTGAGGGGAGCATGTGACCACCCAAAAACACAGCAAAAAGGACGCACTCAGCATATATCGTTGAGTTGCGTCCTTTGGTGTGTCTGCCCCACAAGAGATATGCGCAACGATTGGGTCAGGGATGAACGTGGCAGGGATTCGAAAGTACATTATCATCCTCGTAAATGCTAACGCCTTCGTCTCTAAATTCTGGATCTGTTCACCCACCAGGGACCTGCATGATCGCTTCACCGTATACATGACCCATTTGGGGGCTCTGGATACACTCGCTTTCCATTGTGAGGATCCAAACGTCACACATTGCGCTTCACTTCTGCCGTTGAGCGTTGTGCTCAAACTGAATTGACGAGGCCTCATATTTCCGCTAAAGCCTTTGTTGCCGCCAAGCATCGTCTATATGAAGGCGCTCAAAAGCATTGTACCATTCAAGTCAGCGCTGCAAGGGTTGCCACATGGTGATCAGGCATAATTTGCAAAACATCAGGGGTCTGATGGCCCGGACGCCGGAACGGGAATGTCGATTGGTCAAAGGCCGCAAAAATTCATCCCTCCGCAGCCGTCCTGTATCAAAACAGGTAACCGTCAGGACAAGAACGAATGGGCGATGCTTAGGGCAAGGCAACCACATATTTTAAGTGCCTTTTATGGCGAGTGCATGGTCAATGACGCGCCCGATTTGCCATCCCTCTGTCATATCGCTCCTGATGATCATAGACTGCTTTTCAAGACTTCAGAGGCCAAAAATATGCGCTGTAGAAAAGCGTCGAGTCAGAACGACTTATCCTGAAAAAACAGCATCACGTCAAAAATGCAATTCCGTCGAAAAAGAATGACGGATATTGTGATATAATCTATATAGTCGATTGGTTTGGAATCCTTAGTGTATCCCTGCTCCCATTGTAGCGCTCCTCCCTTTATTCATGAAAGGCTCTTTATAACCATGTGAAGACAGAGAAATAAAAAAATCGAAAACAATATTTTAAAAGGGTGCATCGTCAATTCCATCGCGAAAAATTTGATTGAAGATCAGATCATGAAAGCCAAAAGCTCTGATAAATCTGACCCACTCAAAGTACCCAGGGCCAAAATGGCATCTTCGTCCCTTTAGCAATTGTCTGAAATTTGAAAACCATGAAGCAGCATAAAGGAAGGTGTACCTATGACCATTGACGCATTGGCGCAATATCCTATGCTGGATGAAGCTCTTGTGGATTCTCTCTTAAAATCGGAAATTTCCAATCATCACGCCAAGTTGATTGTATTGGATGATGATCCCACTGGCGTTCAGACTGTACATGATGTAAGTGTGTACACCAGCTGGGATGTGGAAAGTCTACGTAAAGCCTTTAATGAGGAAAATAGAGCTTTCTTTATTATGACCAATAGCCGCGGCATGAATAGTAAGGAAACCACCCTGGTGCACCAAGAAATCGCGCGCAACGTTTCCCTTGTATCCAAAGAGTGCGGAAAAAAATACCTTTACATGAGCCGTAGCGACTCCACCCTGCGCGGGCACTATCCTCTAGAGACCCATCTGCTCAAGAATGCGCTGGAACAGCTGGAAGGTTACCGTGTGGATGCTGAAATCCTGTGCCCATTCTTCAAGGAAGGTGGCCGCTTCACCGTCGATAACGTACACTATGTACAGTATGGAGAAAATCTGATACCCGTTGCGGAAACCGAGTTTGCCAAGGATCAAACCTTCGGCTACACCCAATCTGCCATTCCAAAATATGTGGAAGAAAAGACCGGCGGCGAATACAGGGCCGAAAACGTTGTGTGCATTCCGCTAGATATGATCCGCGCACTAGACATCGACGGCATCTGCAAAAAGCTGATGCAGACGAGCAATTTTAACAAGATCTGCATCAATGCCATTGACTACGTGGATATCAAGGTGATCTCCATCGCCCTCTACCGCGCGATGTCTCAGGGAAAAACCTTTATGTTTCGCACAGCGGCCAGTTTGGTGAAGGTCATGTGTGGTATCAGTGACCGTCCCCTTCTCAGTCGCAATGAAATGGTTGTAAAGAATACCCCCAATGGCGGTCTCGTGATCGTGGGCAGCCACACCCAGAAGACCACCGCCCAGCTCAACGCTCTGCTTCAGTTGGATGGAACCGTGGCAATTCCCTTTAACTCCGACCTGATTCTGGAAGGCAGCGCGGCATTTGAAGCGGAAATTCAGCGCTGTGTAGCAAGGGAGACAGAAGTCATGCTAGCTGGCAAAACCGCTGTATGCTTCACCAAGCGCACGCTTCTGAATCTACCCGATGATACCAAGGAAGGTGCGTTGGCTCGGTCCATTCAGATTTCCAATGGTGTACAGCGCCTAGTAAGCGATCTGGCAGTGGAACCCGCCTTTATCATTGCAAAGGGTGGTATTACTTCCAGTGATGTGGGAGTAAAGGCGTTACGTGTTAAGTGTGCCAACGTGATGGGACAAATCTATCCCGGCATTCCCGTTTGGCAAACGGATAGACAAAGTAAATTCCCAAGCATTCCGTATATCATCTTTCCAGGCAACGTAGGTGAGGAAAACACATTGCGTGCAATCGTTGAGAAGCTGCTGTAAGCAAATCCTTTGGAAGGATAATATCAAATTCAGCATGATAGGATTACCTGATAATTTTCATCCACGGATGAAGATCATGTATTGGCAGTATCTATGCTAATGGATTCTTTTTGTCACACACCTATCAGACCACGCTTCTATTTTAGCCGCAATCGTTTTCTGTCCTATTCCTGACTTTAAGCCTTTTTGCCCCCTTGCCGGCCATTGGGATTAGAGGACACAAAATGCCTCCTCAAAGTGTATTATTTAACACAGAGAGGAGGCCATGGCCATCAATTAAGCAAGAGTTTCCGTACGGCATTGGCAATGGACTCGCGGTCCATGCCGTAATGCTTGAGCAGCACTTCGTACGGGCCGGATTGGCCAAAGCAATCGTTGAGCCCGATACGGATCAGGCGGCCGCAACCGTTTTCCGCCATCCATTCGCCCACAGCACTGCCCAGGCCTCCGATCATGCTGTGATCCTCCACAGTGACGCAACGGCCAGTTCGACTCAGGCTTTCCTTGAGAAGATCGATATCCAACGGTTTCACGGTGGACATATCGATCAGATCGATTTCGACGCCCTCCCCGCGGAGAATTTCTGCAGCAGCCAATGCCTCGTGCAGCATTTCGCCAAAGCTGACAACCGTAACCTTACCACCGCTACGCAACAACTTGCCCTTTCCGATTTCAAACACCTCGTCATGGCCGTAAAAATCCGGCACGGAATCGCGAGTGTAGCGCAGATAGACAGGCCCATCATAGTAAGCAGCGGCCTTGGTTAGCGCCTTGGCGGCGTTGTAATCTGCGCCCATGACCACCGTCATGCCTGGAAGTGCGCGCATGATGGCCACATCCTCGATGGCCTGGTGGGTTGCACCATCGTTGGCAGGCGTGAGGCCTCCATGACTGCACGCCAACTTCACATTCAGGTGCGGATAGCAGATGGATGTACGAACCTGCTCGCAGGCGCGCATACTGGCGAATACCGCATAAGTGGACAGGAACGGAATGTTGCCGACCGTTGCAAGGCCTGCACACACACCGGCGCCGTTCTGCTCAGCAATGCCCACGTTAATATGCTGCTTGGGAAATTTGCGGGCAAAATCCACCGTCTTCATGGACTTGGAGATATCGCAGTCTACCACGTAAATGCGTGGATCATCCTTGGCCAATTCCAGCACGGCATGGCCAAAAGCGTCTCTTGTGGCTGCCATCTATCATCCCTCCAATTCCTGCATGGCGATTTCAAATTGCGCTTCATTCGGCGCGGTACCGTGCCAGGCCACCACGTTCTCCATGTAAGACACGCCTTTTCCCTTGACCGTACGCGCCAGGATAAGCGTAGGCTGACCGGGATGACGCTTAGCCTCGTCAAGAGCATTTAGAATTTGCCATGCATCATGGCCGTCGATTCTGGTTACACGCCAGCCAAAGCATTCAAAGCGCTCGGCAATGTTTTCCTGTGGCTGGATGACGCACGTGGTGCTGTCGTTCTGCAGGCCATTGTGGTCCACGATGGCGCACAAGTTGCCAAGTCCGTATTTACTGGCAGTCATGGCCGCCTCCCATACCTGCCCTTCATCGCATTCGCCGTCGCCCAGCAGGGTATATACTCGGGCGTCGTTTCCCCGGCGGCGCAAGCCGATGGCCATGCCGCAGGCCACAGATAAGCCCTGGCCCAGAGAACCAGTGGTCATATCCAGACCGGGTACCTTCTGCATCACTGGATGCCCTTGCAGGATGCTGCCAAACTGGCGCAGGGTATTCAACTGCTCCATGCCAAAGAATCCGCGCAGCGCCAGCGAGGCATACAATCCGGGACAGGCATGACCCTTGCTGAGCACAAAGCGGTCGCGTTCGTCCCAATGCGGATCCTCGGGGCGCACATTCATCTGGTCAAAGTAGAGGCAGGCCAGAATGTCGGCTTCAGATAGAGAACCTCCCGGGTGGCCAGACTGAGCCTTATAAATCATTTTGATGGCCTCCTGCCGGATGATGCGGGCCATCTTTTCCACGTTTGCAACGCGCTGCCTCATGGGTGCCTTCCTTTCTATCATTCGCCGATGCAACCTTCTCGCACCAATTTGTTGCCGTTAGCCAATGTAATTTCCGCGCGAAGCAGGCCTTCCGTTCGCTTGAGCGGGCCTTGAATCCAGTTGGCAATGTAGTATAGGGAGAAGGGATCATCATAGCTGCGATACAGCCACGTTCCATCCACATAGAAATCCACGTAGTTGATGGTTTCTGGATAGAGAGAGGCAATGCGCGGCCAACATTTTCCATCCCAGCATTCATTCTTGGAGATACCGATGAGCATGTACTGCTCGTCCGCGGCGAGCGACTCACACGGAATGCCCACATTTTCGGCGATTCGTAAAGCGAAGAAAAGATCCTCTCCCTTGAGCACACCCCAGTTTGTAGCCATTTCCTGCTTGGTGAGGCCGTTGTAGTAGCCCCAAGAGACATGGTGATCCATGCAGACCTGGAGGTTGGTAATGGCCTGCGAATCTTCGTTGCACACAATGGGCTTGCCAGGAGCCCACTTGCGAGCATTGGCAATGAGATTGGCCATGGCATGTCGCGGTTGACCATTTCCATGGAAGAGAATCACATCGCTGGCGCGAGCCACTTCAGCATTGAGTGTGCCTCCCCCACCGCTACAACCGACAGGCAGTCCGCTCTCCCGACGGGCCAAGTCGAGCAGCCCGACCATAGACTGGTGCTCCATCACGATGGGATAATCCTTAAACAGATGGATGTCATACTCGTTGGCGGGCTCAAAGATGATATGCTTCCATCCGCCATCTCGCAACCAGTTGGCGGTGGTACGTATGGCGTTGATGACCGCCTGTGCGCCGTCGAGGTGGCGAATCTGGCCACAGTAGAGTGCAGACACGATGACCGCCATACCCAGCTCATCCGCGGCATTCAAGAGGCGGGTGAGGCGCGCCAGGTACGCTTCGTCAATGTGCAGGCCATCGGGTGAAAAGGGGTTATTGATGATCTCTCCATTGGGAACGGTGAAGCAAGGGCCACCCCCTTGCAAGCCTACCGTAAAGGCGCGCAGGCCGTATTTATACCATTCAGGGAGCGCGGCAATGAGCGCATCGGTGTTCTCTTCGGGATCAAAAGTCATGCCAAAGCGGTTGAAGCGAGTGGCGTCGGCCTTGTCATCGAAAATTCCCTGGATGAGTCGGGCGTTCATGAGCAGGCCATGCATTCGGGGATTGGAACCTTCGATCTCTGAATAGACGAGCTTTCCGTTCATGAGAAAATTCTCGCCAGAAATGGTCAGATTCGTTTTCACGGATATTCACTCTCCATCTTCCACAATTTTGGCGACGCGAACGATGTGCGGATCGGTGAAGGGATCTAGCTGACAGTGTGCTGCGCTGGAGATGGAATAGACCACACAGCCTTCCGCACCGCCCTGCATCCAGTGCTTAACACCCGGTGTGAGTAAAATCTGCTCGCCGGGCTTCATGATGCGCTCGCTTCGGCAGGAGTAGTAGTTGGAATGGAGGATTCCTTCCTTCACGCCGCTATCGCCTGGCAGGTATAGGCGCATGGTGCCGTAGAGCACACGCAGAATCTCTTCCTTTCCCAGTTCATCACCTTCCACCGCGGTGTGCCAGTGTTCCGGCAGGGACTGATCAGGTTTTAAGCAGATCACCTTGAAGCCCACGCGATTGGTGTTGACAAATGTAACAATCTGGGCTCCCTCTCTAGGCCAATTGCTCAGGCCGAAATCACCCACTTCCATAGAAAAAATCTCCTCATCATTCACCAGTACATGGGCTTTCTCAAGCATTTCGCGGGCGTAAGCACGGCCTTCTTCCACTTGTTTGCGGGTAATCATGCATTTCTCTCCTTTGGGATGCCCAGCATTTCGCGGGCCTGCGCAGGCGTAGCCAACTCAAAGCCCATCTCACGGATGATGCGTATCCCATCATTCACCAGATCAAGGTTTGTAGCAGCGGTTGTACCGTCATCTCGCGTATAGCCATCCTCAAAGCCTACCCGCACCACATCTGCTCCCTTTTCCAGCGCATAGCGAAAGAGATCGAAATTCTTCATATCGTGCTGGCAAAGACCCACCACGGAGCCAGGAATGGTGCGCATTTCTGCAAACATCAAATCGATGTTATGTCTGTTGGCCTGAAGCGCATTTTCAAAGCCTAGCGCCAGCGCCATCACGGGCTTAGCTAGGTTTTCGGCAATCAACCTTTTTGCAGTATCGACCATAGACAAGTCAAAGATCTCCATTTCGGGAATGATCTCCTCTTCGACCATGCGCTTGGCCCAGTAGCGAATTTCAGGCAGGGTATTGATGTACACGCCGTCATCAAAGTTGATGGAGCCGACATTGAGTGAGGCGACCTGTGTGAGCGGATGTTTGAGCGCCACACAGCGCTGTTCGCACGTGAGATCGGATGCGCCGCCCGTGGAGCCCTGAATGAGGATGTCGCTCTCAGCCCGAATAAGGCTCAATGTCTCGTCGTAGATCGTCAAATCCTCGGAGAGATGGCCTTCATTGTCGCGCACATGCAGGTGCACCATTGCTGCACCTGCCTTGGCGCAGGCGATGACATCACGAGCGACCGCTTCAGCCGAAAGGCCGCATTTGCAGCCCTTGGGCAGATCATGTGCAACAGGCGCGACAGCCAAAATGATGGGCTTGGACATATCATTCCCCCCGGTCTCTTTTGTCGAGCATATCACGGGTTTCATTGCTCAACAGGTTGCTGGGCAGAATAGCAGCGGCGGCGTTGATCTGACGGAAGTATTCGCCTCCATCCAGGTCGCGGCGTAGGCGACGGATGGTGGAAATGGAACTCGGATTCTTGGCTGCAAAGTTGGCAATCCACTGTTCGCATGTTTCTCGAGCAGCGCCGTGCGCGACAGCCTCGGTGATAAGTCCCCAGTTTTCAGCTTCCTGCGCTGTTGCGCGCTCGGCCAGATAAGCCATCTTGAGCATCCTTTTTTCGGGAATCACGCGCCGGGCTCCAGACATAGAAATGACGGGGGCCATACCAGCTTCCATTTCGGGAATACCAAAATGCGCTGTATGTGCTGCAGCCACCATGTCACAGGCCTGGATGATGCTGATACCCCCGCCCTCTACATCTCCCTCGATGGCGGCAACAACAGGAACCGGAAAATAAAACAGTTGAAAGAGCACTTTGCTCAGAAGGTCGGCAAATCGCCGAATAGAGGTGGAATCCTGCTTTCTGGCATCGCCCAAATTGCCTCCAAGGCAGAATACGTCGCCCTCATGGCTCAGAAGCAAAGCTTTAGGCTGAGCCGCTTCCGCCGCCAGAAGGCTGGCGGATAGCTCTGCCAGCACATCGGCGTCGAAACGGTTGCCCGGATTTTTGGGGCAAAAGATGAGCTCATACACTCCATCCGGGCGAAGGAAGGATTTAATGCCGTTCATTTACTTGCGACTGAAGATGGTATCACGGACATGGGCGATAATGTCCAGGCCATCCTTCTCATTCATCATTTTGAACATTTCTTCCCCATCCAGCTTGTCAGCCAGTTCAAAGATAAAATCCATCCATTCGAACGTCTGCGTCATGATCTTGATGGGATCGTGGCGCTGTGGGAATACGTCGGCGGTGATCCATCCGTTGTAGCCGATGCGCTTCATATACATGGCGAACTCCACATAGTCCCACAGGTTGACGGTGGCGGGTACCATATCCCAATCCCAGTTACGGAAGTTATCATTGATGTGGATATAGAACAGACGGCCCATTTCATGCAAGAAGCTCAAAGAATCGGAAGGCACCTCGCCGCACTGCAAGGCATGGCCAAAATCCAGCGTCACGCCAACGTTGGGCAGGCCCACTTTTTCGCAGAAGGCTGCCATCTTTCCGGCGTTGCTCATCAGGCAGTGCACGCGCGGCTCGCTGGTCTTATACTCGAGGGACAGCTTCACGTCCGGGCGATGGGCAGCACCTTCGCGGATCACTTCCAGACAGTCGTTCCAGGCGCGAGCATAATCTAGCTCAAAGGGATAGTCCACGCCATCATTCAAAGGTGCAGTGGTCACCATGTTGCAGCCCAGGATAGCCGCCGCATCCATGGCTTCCTTCAGCATCTTAAGGGCCGCGTCGCGACTGGCCTTGTACGGGCTGGAATACGAGCCAAAGCGGAAGCACTCCTCCCCCTTTACATTCAGGTTCACAGTAGAGGCCTTCAGTCCATATGCATCCAGCAGTTCACGGCACTTGACGGGATCCGTAAAGTTCTGTGGATACACTACTTCCAACGCCTTGCAACCAGGTACTTGAGCAGCCATGGCAACCATTTCTTCCATGGAACGGGCAGGCTGATAATCGATAAAACGGTCCTTTACCTTACCCATGAAGCCAGTGATAATCGAATACTTGCGTTCCATAACCTAAACTTCCTTTCGTTTACTGCTTGATGCCGGTAGCGGCAACGGACTGCACAATGTACTTTTGCATAAAGATAAAGATTACCGTCAGGGGAAGAATGGACAGGCAGGATGCTGCACAGGTCATGCCGGCGTGCGGTCCGAAGCTGGAGTTGGTCAGTTGGGAGAGGCCCGACTGTACAGTGCGCATTTCGTCTCTGCTCAGCACGATCATGGGCCACAGTAGATCATTCCAGGAGGTCATGACGGTGGTAACGGTCAGGGTGGCAATGATGGGACCCATCAGCGGAAGATAGATCTGCAGGAAGGTGCGGAATTTGCTTGCGCCGTCCACAGTGGCGGATTCGAGCAACTCGTCCGGCAGGTCATCGCAGAATTTCTTGATCATGAAGATGTTGAACGCGGCGGTCAGACAGCCGGGAAGAGAAGCGCCCAGGTAGGTGTTGTTCAGACCCATGGCCTGGATGATCTGGTAGATGGGCATGAGCTTGATTTCAAAGGGCACCATCATGCTGGACAGTATGAGCAGCAAAAGCGGCTGCTTGCCAGGAAAGCGGCCCTTGGAAAACACGAAGCCCGCCATGGATGCGATGAACAGGTTGAAGAGGACGTCCTGCGCCGTGACGATGGCGGAGTTCTTCAGGTTGCCCACGATATTGGTGTTCATCATGACCAGGCTATAATTATTCCACGTAAAGTTCTCTGGCCAGAACTTCGGCGGATTCGGGAAGGCATAGCTCTTGATGGTCTCAAAGCTGTTGGCGACCATCCACCACACGGGAATGATGACGATGACAGCGGCAAGAACCAGTAGAATATAAAAAACCAACATGTACGGGCGAAAATGGACACGCTCATGTACTTTGACTTTCTGGCCATTGACCAGGCTCAGCGTATGCGTATGCTTAGACATTTACCGAGCCCCCCTTTTGCGAGAGTTGCTAATCAGCGATTCGGATTCGCCGGTCACACGCATCTCGATTACCGTGATCACAATGATGAACAGGAACAGGATGATGGAAGCCGCCGACGCCACACCCAGATCCTTGTAGAACAGGGTGGAGAAGGACTTGCGGTAGATATAGATCATGATGGTGACCAGCGTATCGCCCGGCTGACCATATTCGCTGGCGATAGCGTATACGTCCGCAAAGCGCTTGAGCGCGCCGATGGAGTTGGTAATGAAGACGAAGATCAGGGTGTTCTTCATGTTGGGTACAGTGATGTACCACAGCTTTTTCCACTCGTTGGCGCCGTCGATGTCGGCAGCCTCGAGCAGCTCTACAGGCATGGTCTGCAGGCCCGCAAAGAACAGGATGACGGCATGGCCCACGCTCTTCCACAGCGTCATGATCATGACGGTCTCTCGCGAAGTGGAAACGCCGGAGAACCAGTCGCTCTTGGGAAGCCCGATCATCTGCAGGAACAGGTTCATAGGGCTGTTTGCATCGGCATTGAAGATGAACTTGAAAACCATCGAAACCGCTACAATGGAAACAATCATGGGAAACAAATAGATGGTTTTGAAGGCGTTCTTGGCAAACGGCACGCGGTTAAGCATATAGGCCAGCAGAAAGGCAATGGGGATGGAAAGTCCGACGCCGATCACGCCCATGTACAGGGTATTGATGATGGCCTTGGGCCAAAGCACATCTGTAAAGAGGATGTTGTAATTCACCAGGCCCACCCAGGAGCCGGCGGTATTTTTAAAGGACTGGAAGGCGTTGACGATCAAGGGGTAGATGTTGAACATGATGGATCCGATCACGGGGATTGCCAGCATCAAATACCATTCACCGTATTTTTTGAAAAACCCCTGTCGCTTTACGGTCTTTTGCACGGTTACACCTCCTGAGGCAGCATCGTTCCCCTTGGGCAGAGAGCCTCCGGGTTTGCTTCTATGGAGGGAGAGACCGGCTTGGGGCCGGTCTCTCCTGGGTAATCTGGGGCCAACAGAGTCAACTTACTGCATCTGAGCCTGCTTGTTCTGCACCCACTTGGTCACGTCAGCATGGAGCTGCTCGCGAGCCTGCTCGGGGGTCATGCCGCCGGCAAAGAAGGTGGACAGCATCGCATTGATGGGCTCACGCCAATACCAGTAGTCATCGGTGATCAGGCTGTGTTCCATACGATCCTGATAGCGCAGCGCATAGAACTCATCAGACATCTTCTCGATGCCCGTAGTATCCATCAGAGCAGTAACGCCGGTGAAGGAGTAGTTCTGGAACAGCCAGTTCTGAATGTCCACATCGGTGGCGATCAGCTTGCTGATCTCCCAGCAGGTGTCCAGCTTCGCCGGGTCAACATTCTTGCAGATCGCGACATGGTGCACTTCGGGGAAACCGGTCATGCCCATCTCGCCGGTCAACGGCAGGAAGGGGATGAAGCGGTCGGTGATTTCGGTCATGCCAGCATACTCGTAGTTGAGGATGCTGCCCGTGTGAGAACAGTCCAGCATGATGGCGATGTTGTTGTCCTCGGTCATGAAGTTCTCCCAGCCGGAGTTAGAGGCGGCGCCCGGCGGGCAGCACTCGATCAGGCCCTGGAGAATGGTGAAATAGCGCAGCACTTCAGGGCTGTCCAGGATGTAATCCACGTTGGTCGCCATGTCGAACTTCATGATGTCCATTTCCGGATCATCGATCATCTTGTACATGTCGAAGCCGACGCCGACCCACTCACACCAGTAGGGGCGGATGAAGCAGCCATAGTTCTGCTCGCCAGTCACGGGATTGGTGCCGGTGCAGGCCTGGGCCAGCTCAAGCAGCTTCTCAAAGGTCAGATCCTCCTGAGCGGGCATTTCCACGCCCCACTGCTCAAACAGGGTCTTATCATACAAGTACCAGTAGGAGCCCATGTCATAGGGCAGGCCGATGATCGCATCGGTGTACTGGGGGTAGTCATACGTATGATAGCGGGTGTACTGCTTTGCCACGGGGGTGAACGTCTCCTCGAAGTACTCTTCGGTGAAGACGGGGTCGTTGGCCATCAGCTCGCGGCTGTCATAGAACCACTCGGCAGCCAGCACCTGGTTGGTGTACCAGCCCATGTCCACTTCGCCGGACGTGCACAGAACTTCCATGGTCTGAATCCAGGCGTCACCGGATACAGGGACGATCTCGACATCCACATTGGGAATCTTGGACTCGATCAGCGCCTCAAACTCACCAGAGCCTTTCGTCACGATGCCGGAGATCGGATCCATGGTGTCGTTTTCGCTGATACCCTGCCACGCCATGCGAATCTGCACAGGCTCACCGGATGCGGCCGCAAAGGACATGCACGACAGCACGAGCGCCAGCGCCAGCAAGAGGGAAACGAGTTTCTTCATGATGGGAACCTCCTTTTTTTATTTCAAACGGCATTCCGGCCGTTTGGAAACGCTGATCAGATGCTCTGCTCGCGGGTGATGACAGTTCCATCGACGAGCAGGATGTCGGCGCGGTACACGTCGCCCTTTTCCACCTTGAAGGGCGTACCCAGCCATGTGTTTTCGGTGTAGCAGAAGAACGCTTCGTCGTAGGAGGTGTAAATCTTTTCACCGTTCTTGTAGAAAGTCACCTTGTTGACCTCCTCGGGGAATTCACAGGCCACTCGCATGGTGTGCAGGCCGGTGAACGCCTCCTCGGGATTCAGGCCCATGAGTACGAACTGATCCTCTCGAGGCAGCGGCTCCACGGGGATGCCAATGGCGCGGGCCATGCGGCGGGCGAAAAACAGGTCTTCGCCGGGAGTAACGCCCCAGAAACAGGGCGGAATCTGTTTGGTATAGTTGTTATAGTAACCCCAGGAACATCCTGCTTCCACGCTCACATCCACGCGGGTACAGCAGGGGCTGTCTTCATTGCACAGAATCGGCTTATCCGGCGCAATCTCCCGCTGGTGCCGATAGAGGTCGTACAGCTCGCCGCGCGAAAGCTGATTGCCGTGTACGATAATAAAGTCAGAAGCGATCGCCGCTTGCCTTTCGATGGTACCGCCGCAGCCGCTTGAACCCACAGGGACACCGCTTGCTTCTTTCGCGATCTCAATCAACGCTGTGATGCCTTCATCCGTTTGTAGAATTGGATGGTTCTTGTTCATGGGGATGTCAAACTCGTTCGCCACGTCAATCATCACATTCGTCCAACCATGCTTCTTGATCCAGCGGCAGGTATTCCGCAACGCCTTTAGGATGGCGTGTGTGCCGCTCATGCGGCGGGCCTGCGCCCAGTAGAAAATGTTAACGATGATGACCATACCGATTTCATCAGCGGCCTCAATGATTCGCTGCATGCGGCCAAAGAAAGCGGGATCCATCTCATCGCCCTCGGGACCGAAAGGATTATGATTGATGGCTTCTACATTGCCCATGCCCACAGGCCAACCGCCCTGCAGGCCGATGGTGACGGCGCGAAGGCCATAACGGTACCATTCGGGCAGCGCAGCGATGAGCGCAGTGCTGTTTTTTTCGGGATCGAGCTCTTGAAGATCCCTTTGAGCCAGATGCGCGTACATTTCGCGGTGGTCCTGATCGTCATAGATGCCTTGAATCATGCGCTGGTTAAACAGAAGGCCATGCACCTGCGGGTTGCTACCGGGAATATCCGCATATACAGGCTGGCCGTTGATGAGGAACTGCTTGCCAGAAATGCTGATGCAAGTCTTACCCATAGGAAAGCCTCCAAAAATGAATTGTAAATTTTATAAGTGAATTCACATTTCGATTATACAAAAACATTCCATCTTTGTCAATGACTTTTTGGATTATTTATTGAAAAAGCAAAAATAATCGCAAACAAGATCGAAATATAAGTTTGAATTTTTGCATAATAGCTCAAAGGAGAGGAAAAAATGATATTGTGAAAGCAAACGCAGCCTGATATTTTTCTTGTTTTAACGACACGGTTCTTAAAAATGAATTCAAAATTTAAGATATATGTTACCAAAAGAATTCTTTTATAAAAAACAGATTGCATTATGGCGCGTTTTCTGGTATGTTGTGGTTGATGACCTCAAAGGATGGAGTTGACAAAAATGGCAAAAGATATACTGATTGAAAAAGTGTATCAGGAATTGCGCAACTATGTGCTCGATAATCAACAGCAAGGCAGAATCAAGATCAATCAAAATGTATTGGCTGAGCATCTGGGCGTGAGCCGCACTCCAGTGGTGAAGGCCCTTCATATGCTGGAAAGTGATGGAATGGTAGATAATATCCCCAACCGCGGTTTCTTCATTCATGTACCCACGTTGAGGGAGCTGTGTGAGTTGTTCGCGCTCAGGCAAAGCTTTGAAATGGTAGCTAGCTCCTATGTGTGTCAATATGCCACGGAAGAAGAATTGAAAAATTTGGAGTCCCTTTTTCAGCCATTTGTGGGGAAGGAGAGCATTGATTATGACGAATACTTTGCAGCAGATAAGCAATTCCATCGCATGGTGTTTGACCTGTGCGGTAATCGTCTGATGCACCGCATCAACGACCAGATGCGCGTCATGGAACGTAGCTTTTCCATCGGTTTGTTCCGCCAACCCAAGGAAACGTTGAACGAGCACATCGAAATGGCCAAAGCTTTTCGCGCAGGCGACGAGGCACGTGCGCAGGAACTGGTATTCATGCACATGGACATCACCCGCCGCTATCTCGAAAATTTACAGCGCCAGCTGAAAGCACTCGGCCTCGACCCCGATCTGGTGTCCGCCAAGGACGTTACTTTCCGCAACCGCGTAGATGTAAAGAACGGCGATCATATGAGTTTATGAGTCGGCATAGAGAGTGTTCCCAGTTTGGCGTAACCCGCCTGCACGGTATAAAAGCATAAGCTAGAGATTGACCAGATTCTCAGGCAAAAGCCCGGAAGAAAACGCCGCTTGACAGAAGAGGCATGTCTGTCAATGGTCAAACCTCCAACGCATGGTAGACATCCCGCGTCTGCGCAAAAACCATGGCTGGATGGAAACGGTCTGGTGTCTGAGCAGCAGATACAGTGGCTATACCGGCAAGGCTCTAACAGATAGTGGACGCTATGCATACCAGTTTAGCCCCTTTTAATGCTCAAAAAGGCAAACATTGAAGCTCTCACATCCAGGACCTCTACGGCATCTTCTTCTCATATATAGTTATGTCGCAATATCAAACCATAAGAGACAGCGTCTAGGTGTTGATTAGACAATCCCTTTCCATACTTGCATGCTTCTTCAGCTGTCAAAATCAAATCGTAACACGGTGTAATGATATCAAGCGTACACCGTGTTACGATTGCTCAGGGGTATTCACTTTTTCGCCGGGAAAAACTGCAGTCGAGTCGCCTAAAGCGCAGTCCGGTATGCGGAGGGGCGAAAGAAGCGAAGTGACATGATGGCAGTTATGCGCAGATTCCTGGATTATTGTGGTAAAATCCGTCTATTTCCCGCAAAATATGGCGCTTACCGGAAATCAAGCATTGCCCAAAATATAAAAAAGAAAGGACACCGACATTATATCTCTATCGGTGTCCTTGGATGGCGGAGAAGCCGGGATTTGAACCCGGGCTGCGCTTTCGCACACTACTCCCTTAGCAGGGGAGCCCCTTCGGCCTCTTGGGTACTTCTCCATGTCAAGCGAATATGCGGTTTTGAAGAAATGGCGGAGAGAGAGGGATTCGAACCCCCGGTACATCGCTGTATCACTGGTTTTCAAGACCAGCGCCATAAACCGCTCGGCCATCTCTCCATATAAACACAACCAGCGAGAAATATTATATCCCTTTTCGTAGCCTTTGTCAATGCCTCCCGCCCAAAAAGATATGCAACGCGCGGCGGCGGGAAAGCGTTTCGCCGCCGCCGCGCGTTGCATCAAATCTGCATTGCGACCTGCTCGCCCATCTGGGCACAGCCGATCTTCGTGCAGCCCTCTGACCAGATGTCGGCGGTCCGGTATCCCGCGTCCAGCACCTTCTCCACCGCATTCTCGATTGCCGCAGCCTCTGCCTCCAACCCCAGCGAGTGACGCAACAGCATCGCCGCCGACAGAATCGTGCCCAGCGGGTTGGCCAGGTCCTTGCCCGCAATGTCCGGCGCAGAGCCGTGAATGGGCTCATACAGCCCGCGCGTACCGGCGCCCAGGCTCGCCGAGGGCATCATGCCTAGGCTGCCTGCGATCGCCGCGCTCTCGTCGGACAGGATGTCGCCGAACAGATTGCCCGTGATCATCACGTCGAACTGCGCTGGATGCAGGATCAGCTGCATCGCTGCGTTGTCCACGTACATGTAGGTGACGTCCACCTCCGGGTATTCCTTTGCCATCTCCTGCACGGTCTCCCGCCACAGCCGCGAGCACTCCAGGACGTTTGCCTTGTCCACGCTGCACAGACGCTTTCTGCGCTTCATCGCGTTCTCAAAGCCAATGCGCGCCAGGCGGCTGACCTCTTCCCGGCTGTAGGCCATCTCGTCGGTGGCGTATGCGCGGTCCGCGGAGCGCGAGCGCTTGCCAAAGTAGATGTCGCCGGTCAGCTCGCGCAGCATCAGGATGTCGATCGGCTCGGACAGGATGTCCGGACGCAGCGGGCACGCGCCGGCGAGCTGCCGGTGGATCGTGCACGGACGCAGGTTGGCAAACACCCCCATGCCCTTGCGCAGCGCCAGCAGGCCCTTCTCCGGCCGCCGGGCGGGCTCCACGCCGTCCCACTTCGGGCCGCCCACGGCGCCCATCAGCACCGCGTCCGCCGCATTGCAGGCCGCCAGCGCCTCATCCGTCAGTGGCACGCCGCACGCGTCGATGGATGCCCCGCCCAACAGCTGCGCGTCAAATGCAAAGGTATGGCCAAACTTCTCGCCGACGGCGCGCAGCACGCGGACCGCCTGCTCCACGATCTCCGGGCCGATGCCATCGCCCGGCAAAAGCACAATTTGAGCTTGCATGTCACTTTCCCTCCAGTCGGCGCTGCACAAACGGCACCAGGCCGCCCGCCTCGATGATGCCCTGCATAAAGGGCGGGAAGGGCGCGGCGGTAAACGTCCGGCCCGTCGCCTCGTCGGTAATGACGCCCGCGTCCAAGTCGACGCTGACCTGTGCGCCATCCTCAATGGCCGCGGCGGCCTCCGGGCACTCGACGATGGGCAGGCCGATATTGATCGCATTGCGGAAGAAGATACGGGCGAAGGAGTCCGCCACGACGCACTCGATGCCGGCGGCCTTGATGGCCAGCGGTGCATGCTCGCGCGAAGAGCCGCAGCCAAAGTTGCGCCCGGCGACGATGATCTTGCGCGTCCCGGCCTTTTCATGGAATGCCGCGTCGAGGTCCTCCATGCAATGCCGGGCCAGCTCCGCAGGGTCGGTGGTGTTCAGGTAGCGCGCGGGGATGATGACGTCCGTATCCACGTGATCGCCGTACTTGATGACGGCGGACTGCATTTTCATAATCGGCTGCCTCCTTACTTCACTTCATCCGGCGTGGCGACGTGGCCCAGCACCGCGGACGCCGCGGCGACGGCCGGGGACGCGAGGATGACCTCGCTGCCCGTGTGGCCCATGCGGCCCACAAAGTTGCGGTTCGTGGTCGACACGCAGCGCTCGCCATCGGCGAGCACGCCGCAGTGGCCGCCCAGGCACGGGCCGCAGGTGGGCATGGTGAAGATCGCACCCGCGTCGATGAAGACGCTGACCAGGCCCTCGTCGATCGCCTGCCTGACGATCTTCTGCGTGCCCGGAATGACGATGCAACGCACGCGGTCGCTGACCTGATGGCCGCGCAGCACCTGTGCGGCGGCGCGCAGGTCCTCGATGCGGCCGTTGGTGCACGAGCCGATGACGGCCTGATCGATCGCCAGATCCGCGCACTCCGCGGCGGGCTTCGTGTTGGAGGGCAGGTGCGGCAGCGCGACGGTCAGCGGCACATCGGCCAGGTTGATGACGACCTCGCGCGCATACTCGGCGTCGGAATCGGGCTCGACGGCCTGCCAGGGCCGCGTCACACGCCCCGCCAGGTAGGCGCGCGTCACGTCGTCGACTGGGAAGATGCCGTTCTTCGCGCCCGCCTCGATGGCCATGTTCGCGATGGTCAGGCGGCCGTCCATGGAGATCTCCTTCACGCCATCCCCGCCAAATTCCAGCGACATGTAGCGCGCGCCGTCCACGCCGATGAGGCCGATCAGGTGAAGGATGACGTCCTTGCCGCTGACATACGGGTTCAGCTTGCCCGTGAGCGTCACCTTCACGGCCTCGGGCACCTTGAACCAGGCCTGGCCGGTCGCCATGCCAGCGGCCATGTCCGTGGAGCCCACGCCGGTGGACATGCAGCCCAACGCGCCGTAGGTGCAGGTGTGGCTGTCCGCGCCGATGATGACCTCGCCCGGCGCGCACAGGCCCTGCTCCGGCAGCAGCGCGTGCTCGATGCCGGCCTTGCCGACCTCGTAGTAGTGGACGATCTGCTGCTCGCGTGCGAAGGTGCGCATGGCCTTGGTCATCTGCGCGGACTTGATGTCCTTGTTGGGCGCGAAGTGATCCGGCACCAGCACGACCTTCGCGGGGTCAAAGACCTTCTTCGCCCCCATCTTGTAGAATTCGTTGATCGCCACCGGCCCGGTGATGTCGTTGCCCAGCACCAGGTCGAGGTTGCACATGAGGAGCTCGCCCGCCCGGCAGCTTTCGACGCCCGCGGCGCGCGCAAGGATTTTCTGGGTCATGGTCATGCCCATGAGAAGACCGCCTCCCGCCTGTTTCATATGTTGATAACAAAAAATCCCCGCTCCCTGCGTGCGCAGGGGCGAGGACTGTCATCGCTCACGGTACCACCCTGATTCGGCCTTCGGACGCGCGTCCGAAGGCCCTCATCGCCTTCACGCGGCGCAACGTTCCGCCCTACTCTCTTCAGGCGGACGGCTCGGGAGTGAGCTATACGCACGGTTCGGGCGCCGGCTCACAGCACCGCCGGCTCTCTGGGACCTCTCCCCGCGCCTTATCTCCTTCATCGCCTTTGCAAAATATCGGATTGGCATTTATTTTACACCAGCCGTCCCATCCTGTCAAGCGCGGATTGCGCACGCGAATTACAGGATATAGCGCTTCAGGTCCTGCGCGCGGGCGGCCTCGCCCAGGTGTTCGCGCACGTAGTCGCCGTTGATGTACACGTCCACGTCGGGCATGTCGCCGCCCGCGTTAAAGGAGATGTCCTCCAGCAACTGCTCAAAGATCGTGTGCAGCCGACGCGCGCCGATGTCCTCGTTCGTCTCGTTGGCGACGTAGGCGGCCAGCGACAGCGCGTCCAGCGCGCTCTCGTCAAAGTGCAGGTGCACATGGTCGACCGCGAGCAGGGCCGCATACTGCTTGGTCAGCGCATTGTCCGTCTGGGTGAGGATGCGCCTCATGTCCTCCTGGGTGAGGCTCTTGAGCGTGACGCGCACCGGGAAGCGGCCCTGCAGCTCGGGGATGAGGTCCGTCACCTTGGCCACGTGGAACGCGCCGGCCGCGATGAAGAGCATGAAGTCTGTCTTGACCGGGCCGTACTTGGTGTTGACGGTCGAGCCCTCGACGATGGGCAGGATGTCGCGCTGCACGCCCTCGCGCGAGACGTCCGGGCCGTGCCCGCCGGCGGAGCGGCCCGCGATCTTGTCGATCTCGTCAATGAAGACGATGCCGTCCTGCTCCGCGCGGCGCAGTGCCTCCTCCGTGACGGCGTCCATGTCGATGAGGTTCTGCTCTTCCTCGGCCGTCAGGATGCGGCGCGCCTCGGAGACCTTCATGCGGCGCATCTTCGTCTTCTTGGGCATGAAGCCGCCCATCATGTCGCCGATGTTGACGCTCGCGCCGTTGATCTCGACGCTCTGGGGCGTATCCTCGACCTCGACTTCGATCTCCAGGTCCTCCAGCTCGCCGCGCATCAGCTGGCCGCGCAGCTCGTCGCGCTGCGTGGCGATGCGCTGGCGCTCCTCCGGGGGCAGCTCCGGCTCCTTGGGCTTGTTGCCCAGCAGCAGGTCGATGGGGTTGGTGGGCTTCTTTTTCGGGTGCTGGATGAGGCTGAGGATGCGGTCCTCCGCCAGCACGGTCGCCCGCGCCTTGACCTTCTCCGCCGCCTGCTCCTTGACGATGCGGATGGAGGCCTCGACCAGGTCGCGCACGATGGACTCGACGTCGCGCCCGACATAGCCGACCTCCGTGAACTTGGTCGCCTCAACCTTCACAAACGGCGCGTCGACCAGGCGTGCCAGACGGCGCGCGATCTCGGTCTTGCCCACGCCGGTCGGGCCGATCATCAGGATGTTCTTGGGCGTGACCTCCTCGCGCATCTCCTCCGGAAGCTGCGCGCGGCGATAGCGGTTGCGCAGCGCGACAGCCACGGCGCGCTTGGCCTCATCCTGGCCGGTGATGAATCGATCGAGCTCGCGCACGATCTCCTTGGGTGTAAGCTGCATCTTGATCCTCCCTTTCGGGCGTCGGCGTCCTCAGACGTCCTCGACGATGACGTTGTGGTTCGTGTACACGCAGATATCCGCCGCGATGTGCAGCGCCTTTTGCGCGATGTCGTGCGCGGACAGGTCCGTATTCTGGCACAGCGCGCGGGCCGCGGCCATGGCGTAGTTGCCGCCGGAGCCGACCGCCGCCACGCCGTCGTCGGGCGTGATCACCTCGCCCGTACCCGACACGATCAGCAGGTCCTCGCCGCCCGCGACGATCAGCATCGCGTCCAGCTTGCGCATGGCCTTGTCGCTGCGCCACTCCTGTGCCAGCTCCACGGCAGCGCGCTCCAGGTTGCCGCCGAACTGCGTCAGCTTTTCCTCAAAGCGCTCGCACAGAGAAAACGCGTCCGCGACCGAGCCTGCAAAGCCCATTACGACCTTGCCGCCGAAGATGCGGCGCACCTTGTGCGCCGTGGCCTTGAAAATCGTATGTTCACCCATCGTCACCTGCCCGTCGCCCGCGACGGCAATGCGGCCGTCCTTCTTCACAGCGCAGATGGTGGTGCCTCTCATTTCCATCAAGATTTGTCCCTCCTGACGCGGCCCATGATGCGGCCGCACCCCTTATTATAACGGAAACCGCCGGCGAGCGCAACGTTCCTGCGCTGACCGGCGGCAGTTTCCTGCGCGTCATGCCGATTCGGGGTAAAAATCCTGCCGCAGCGGGTTGGAGCGCAGCGCTTCGATCTCGTCCAGCGCGCGCAGCGCCAGCTGCATATACCGCTCCTGCTTGCCCTTCACGCGCCGCCCCAGCGGCTCGATCAGGCCGAAGTTGGCGTTCATCGGCTGAAAGTCGCCGCCCGCTTCGGCGATGTAATGCGCCATGGCCCCAATGGCCGTGCGGCGGGAGAAGTCCACCGGCGGCAGGCCCAGCAGCTGCCGGGCCAGCGACAGCCCCGCCACCAGGCCCGAGGCCGCGCTCTCGACATAGCCCTCCACGCCCGTCATCTGGCCAGCAAAATAGACGCCCGGCCGGTCGAGCATCTCATAGCGCGCGTTCAGAAAGCCTGGGGAGTGCAAGAACGTGTTGCGGTGCATGACGCCGTAGCGCGCGAACTCCGCATGCTCCAGGCCCGGGATCATCGAGAACACGCGCTTCTGCTCGCCCCACTTCAGGCGCGTCTGAAAGCCCACGATGTTGTACAGCGTGGCGGCTGCGTCATCCTGGCGCAGCTGCACGACGGCGAACGGCTCGCGGCCGGTGCGCGGATCGGGCAGGCCCACGGGCTTCATCGGCCCGAATGCCATGACCATGCGCCCCCGGCGCGCCATCGTCTCGATGGGCATGCAGCCCTCGAAGACCTTCGCGTCGTCAAAGCCGTGCACCGGCGCGCCCTCGGCCGCGATCAGCGCTTCGTAAAACGCGTCGTACTGTTCGCGCGTCATGGGACAGTTGAGGTAGTCGTCCCCGCGCCCGTAGCGGCTGGCGCGGTAGACCCTGTCCATATCCAGCGACTCGAGCGTCACGATGGGCGCGGCCGCGTCGAAGAAGTTGAGCGTGCCAAGACCCGGCAGCGCAGCGATGCGGGCAGCCAGCGCGTCCGACGTGAGCGGACCCGTGGCGATGACGCACGGCGCCTGCGGCACGTCCGTCACCTCGCGGCTGACGACCTGCACGCGCGGGCTGTCCATGAGCGCGCGCGTCACATGCGCGGAAAACGCCGCGCGGTCGACCGCCAGCGCGCCGCCCGCGGGCACGCGCGAGGCGTCCGCCGCGCGCAGGATGAGCGAGTCGAGCTGGCGCATCTCCTCCTTGAGCAGGCCGACCGCGTTGGTGAGCGCGTCGCCGCGCAGGGAGTTGGAGCAGACCAGCTCCGCAAAGCCCGCGGCGTGATGGGCCGGCGTGTACTTCTCCGGCTTCATCTCCACGAGCGTGACCTCCACGCCGCGCTTTTGCAGCTGCCAGGCGGCCTCGCATCCCGCCAGGCCCGCCCCGATGACCGTCGCCCTCATTCGTCCTGTCCTTCCTCCGGCGGCTGCACCTCGACGCGATGCCGGCATGTCTCATTTGAGCACACATGCCACAGCTCGCCTTTGCGTCCGCGCTTTTGCGTCATGTAGCTGCCGCACACGGGGCACGTATCGCGCACGGGCATGTCCCAGGAGACGAAGTCGCACTCAGGGTAGCGCTCGCACCCGTAGAACTTGCGCCCGCGCCGCGACGTCTTTTCCAACAGCTTCGCGCCGCACTTGGGACAGGGCGCGTCGATCTCGACCTGCAGCGCCTTGGTGTTGCGGCACTCCGGGAAGTTGGGGCAGGCGAGGAATTTGCCGTAGCGGCCAAGCTTATAGACCATCATCGCGCCGCACTTGTCGCACACGACGTCGGATACTTCGTCTTTGACCTTGACCTTCTCGATCTTCTGCTCGGCGTTCTCCAGCGTCTGCTCAAACGGCCCATAGAAGCGGCTGACGACCTCCTTCCAGGGCATCTTGCCCTCCTCGACTTCGTCCAGCTGCTCCTCCATCCCCGCGGTGAACTGGATGTCCACGATGTTCTTGAAGTATTCCTTCATCATCTCCGTGACCATCGTGCCCAGCTCCGTGGGGTACAGGCGCTTCTTCTCGCGCGTCACGTATCCGCGCGCGATGATCGTGGAGATGGTCGGCGCGTACGTCGACGGCCGGCCGATGCCCTTCTCTTCGAGCGCGCGCACGAGCGCCGCCTCGGTATAGCGTGCCGGCGGCTGGGTGAAGTGCTGCTGCGCATCCGCCTCAGCGATGACGACGGCATCGCCCACGTTCGCGGCAACCTGTTCGCTGTCGACGGCCTCCTGCGCCTCATCCTGGCTCTCCTCGTACACCGCGGTAAAGCCAGCAAACTTGAGCCGCTCGCCGTAAAAGCGCATGCCCACGCCGTCGCCCTCCAGCTCCATGGTCAGCGTCTCGTACAGCGCAGGCGCCATCTGGCTGGCGACGAAGCGCAGATAGACGAGGCGATACAGGTTGTACTGGTCCTTGGACAGTGAGTCCTTGATCTCCTCCGGCCTGCGGGTGACGCTCGTGGGACGGATGGCCTCATGCGCATCCTGGGCGTTGGTGCGGCCCTTGTAGACGTTGGGCTTTTCGGGCAGGTACCCGTCGCCCCAGCGCTCGGCGATCATGGCCCGCACGTCGGCCACGGCCTCCTCCGACACGCGCACGGAGTCCGTACGGATGTAGGAGATGAGGCCCTGCGTGCCCTCGCCTGCGATGTCGACGCCTTCGTAGAGCTGCTGGGCGATCTGCATGGTCTTGGAGGTCGTAAAGCCCAGCTTGCGCGACGCCTCCTGTTGCAGGTTGGACGTCGTGAACGGCGGCGCGGGGTTCTTTCGCCGCTCCGAGGCGCGCACGCTCTTCACCGTGAGCTGCGCGCGCTCCACGCGCGCCTTGGCTGCCTGCGCCTGTGCCGCGTCGTGCAGCTCGGCCTTTTTCCCGTCGAGCGTGACCAGACGCACGTGAAACTTCTGCTTGCCGAGCTGCGCCTTGGCGTCTACGTTCCAATATTCCTCCGGGATGAATGCATCGATCTCCTGCTCTCGATCGACGATCATGCGCGTGGCCACGGACTGCACGCGCCCCGCAGACAGGCCCTTTTTGACCTTCATCCACAGCAGCGGGCTGATCTTGTAGCCGACCAGGCGGTCGAGCACGCGGCGCGCCTGCTGGGCGTTAACCAGCTCCATGTCGATAGGGCGCGGCGACTTCATCGCATTTTTGACGGCCTTGTCCGTGATTTCGTGGAATTCCACGCGGCAGGCGCTCGACGGATCGATGCCCAACACATTGGCCAGATGCCATGAGATGGCCTCGCCCTCGCGGTCCGGGTCAGTCGCCAGATAGATGCGGCTGGCGTTCTTGGCGTCCTTGCGGATCTTTTCCAGGATCTCGCCGCGTCCGCGAATGGTGATGTACTTGGGCTCGAAGTCATGCTCCACGTCGACGCCCATCTGGGACTTGGGCAGGTCGCGCACGTGACCCTGAGAGGCCTCGACCTTGTACGTGCGCCCCAGGAACTTGCCGATGGTGCGCGCCTTGGCGGGCGATTCGACGATGACGAGTTTATAATTCAAGAAAGAACCCCTCCAACATGGGATGATGATCTCTCCAGGACGTACATGCATCCCGGTAACTGCTTCATTATTTCCTTTATTTCCAGCGTTGTCAAGAGCATATTGAGTTTGTCCGGCGAAAAACCCGTCTGTACGAGCAGCTGATCGAATGAGAGCGGCTCATTTTCCAGCAGCTGAACGATCTTTTGTTCGTCCGGATCAAGCTGAGGCGCCGCCTCCGGCATGTCATCCGGTGCCTCGTCCGGCGCCTGCATATCCCACTGCAGATGGCCGAGAATGTCGTCCGCACCGCGCGCAAGGCACGCCCCCTCGAAGAGCAATTGCAGGGGCATCTCGCTCATGGGCGCGTCAACCGGTCCCGGCATGGCGAACACTTCGCGCCCCTGATCGAGCGCATGCTGCACCGTGATCATCGCGCCGGAACCGCGCGCGGCCTCCGTCACCAGCACGCCCACGCACATGCCGCTGATGATGCGGTTGCGTCTGGGAAAGTTCTGCGCCAAAGGGCCAGTCCCCGGCGCAAACTCAGAGATGATCGAACCGCCTTCGCCGATGACGCGCGCGAAGAGCTCACGATTCTCCGGCGGATAGACGACGTCCACGCCGCATCCGAGCACTGCGATGGTGCGTCCGCCGCCGGACAGGCATCCGACATGTGCGGCGGTATCCGTGCCGCGCGCCATGCCCGACACGACCGTGACGCCCGCCCGCGCCAACTCCCGGCCGAAGCGCTCTGCCTGGCGCAGGCCGTAGCGCGTCGCCCTGCGTGAGCCGACGACCGCGACCGTCCGCGCATCGGACAGGTCGGCGCTTCCACGCACGAAGAGCACGGGCGGCGGATCGCCAATGTGCACCAGCAGCGGCGGATACGTCGGATCCTCTGTACAGACGGCCTGCATGCCGCTTTTCCGCATTGTGTCCATCAGCGCGTCAAAATACGCGTCTGTCCGCGCGGCGGCCAGTTCCAAGTACGCACGGTCGCCCAGGATGCCCCGGGCGCCGATGTCGAACGAGCGCCGCACCTCCTGTGCGTTTCCATAAAAGTCCAGCAGCCGGCGAAAGCGCGCGGGCGTCACGCCCTCCACACTGGCCAGCCAGGTCCAGGCGTCCCGCTCCCGGTCCAGCATGCGCTAACTTCCCTCCCGTCGACAGCCTTTTTATCTTAACACAGACCGACGCAAATTTCAACGCTGTGTCATCCGCCCCAGTACTTGTCGTCGATGCTGCGCTAGCGCACGGCCTCCGCGACATGCGCGGCGGTGATCTCGCCGCCTGCCAGGTCCGCGATGGTGCGCGCGACCTTCAGCACGCGCGTATAGGCCCGCATGGACAGCTTATACTTTTGCACTGCCATGTGCGCAAGCCGCTTTGCATCGCCCGACAGGCGGCAGTAGCGCTCAATCTGCGCGCCTGAAAGCTGCGCATTGCAGCTGACGCCCTCGCCCGCATACCGATGGCTTTGCACGCGACGCGCCGCCTCGACCCGCGCGCGCACGGCAGCGGAGCTTTCTGCCGGCGCGTCCGACGCGATCTGCTCGACCGGGACGGCGGAAATCTCCAGCTGCATGTCGATGCGGTCGAGCAGCGGGCCCGACACGCGGTCGAGGTATTTGCGGATCTCGTGCTGCGTGCAACGGCACGTCTGGGTTTCAGAGCCGTAATGGCCGCAGGGACATGGGTTCATTGCCGCCACCAGCATCACGTGTGCCGGATAGCGCGCCTGCGCCGCCACGCGTACGACGGACACAAAACCGTCCTCCAGCGGCTGACGAAGCGCCTCCAGCGCGGCGCGATTGTACTCTGGCAGTTCGTCCAGGAAGAGCACGCCGCCCGACGCCAGGCTGATCTCGCCCGGGCGCGCCTTGGGGCCGCCGCCCACGAGCGCAGCCGCCGAAGCCGTATGGTGCGGCGCGCGGAACGGGCGTTCGCTGAGGAGGCCCTGGCCGGGCGCCAGTTGTCCTGCCGCGGAGTGAATACGCGTGGCCTCCAACGCTTCCTCAAACGTCATATCCGGCAGGATGCCCGGAAGGCAGCGCGCGAGCATCGTCTTGCCTGCGCCGGGCGGGCCGACCATCAGCACGTTATGCCCGCCCGCCGCGGCGATCTCCAGCGCGCGCTTGGCGCTGTGCTGACCGCGCACGCTCGAAAGGTCCTGCGCGGGCCTGCGGGCCGTGAGCAGCTGTTCATAGGGCACGGCGCGCAGCGGCTCAATCTTAGCTGCGCCCGTGACATGATCGACCGCTTCGCGCAGGGTCTCCACCGGGATGATGCGGATTCCATCCACGCAGGCGACCTCCTGCGCGTTCCCGCGCGGCACGAGCGCCTCGGCAAAGCCCTGTGCGCGCGCGCTGATGATCATCGGGAGCACGCCGCGCACCTGCGTTACCTGCCCGCCCAGCGCCAACTCCCCGAGCACGACGCGCCCGGGCAAGGCCAAACCTTCGATCTGTCCGGAGGCGGCCAGCAGCGCCAGCGCGATGGGCAGATCGTAGGCCGGCCCCTCTTTTTTGACATCCGCCGGCGCAAGGTTGACCGTCGTGCGCGCAACGGGAAACGTGAAGCCCGTCTGCTGCATCGCGGCGCGCACCCGTTCGCGCGCCTCGCGCACCGCGGCGTCGGGCAGGCCCACGAGCTCGAACATCGGCAGACCGTCGGCAACGTATGCCTCCACCGTCACCGGGAAGCCGTCAATTCCATTCAAACCCAAGCTCTGCACGCGTGCGAGCATGCGCATTCCTCCCGACGCCCTTGGGGCTGTCACTCTGGCAACATTGTACATCATGTGCGCCCGGTTTCGCAAGAGGGGACGCCAAGCGGTCGGCCCCGCGCGTGGACACCGAAGCGCCGGAAAGCAAGAACCGTTGACGAGGCGTGTCAACGGTTCTGTTTCCCTCCGGCGGTTCCGTGCCCTGCCGGCGTTGCGCTCTTCTCCTCCATGCGCTCTCAGTGCTCCCAGCCCTCAGGCCCCCAGGTCCAGGTGTGGCTGTCCGGCGCGGCGCTGCGGCTCAGGTTGAAGTAGTCATGGCTGGCGCTGCCGTCGTCCCAGGTCACGTCGACCATGCGCCACTCGCCGTCCATGCGCACCATGTTCCAGACATGGTTGCCGATCTCCGCCATCAGCTCTTCGCCCGTGGGCGTGGTGCCGATCTGCATTCGCACGTCCAACCCGCACATCGTCCCCAGCAGCATGAACGTGTCCGCATACCCGTCGCACACGCAGCGTCCGTGCAGCAGTGCCCCCACGCAGCTGTGGCGCGCATCCAGGGTCATCTCCGTGTCATAGGTCACGCGCTCGCAGATCAGATCGTGAATCTGCCGCATGACGCTTTCCGCGTCGCCCGGGACGATCTGGGCCGCCCACTCCTGCGCGACCTGCAGTGCCTCCTGCTCCTGCGCCGAAAGCGCCGACAGGTCGCCGGTGTGCAGCGCCTCGATCATGCGAAAGCTCGCGTAGTACTTCGTGGGGGTAAAGCACACCACCGGCAGCAGGCCGGTCGCGTAGTTCAAGTCGACCATTCCACAGCAGTCGTTGCAGATCTGCCGCAGGTCCAGCCAGAGATCGCCCGTCAGCTGCGCGTACAACGCATCGCTGCACACGACGTATATATCCCGCTCCAGCTCAAACGGGCCCTGGTTGAGTGCGTCTATCAGGCCCGGGATGTCTTCGGCATACAGCGCATCGCCGAACACGCTGTTTCGATACCGGATCCGCGTGCCGGACGAATTGTAGTGTACCTCCACCAGGCCTGCCATCATCTCCAGCTGGTGCAGCAGCGCATCCCCGTCCGCGCTCAGTTCCGCCAGCAGTCCGTCGGTCACATGCACCTCAAAGCTCGTGTACTGACCCCACTCCGCGCCGGTTCCCGCCTCGATCAGCGCGGCCAGATACTGCTCGGTCGTCTCCAGGGCCGCCTCTTCGGCCGGCGCGGACACAAAGCATCCGCACAGCAGCGCCAGAAGCAGCGCGCCCGCCATCATCTTTCGCATCATCCGATTTGCTCCCCCCTTGGCCGGCCGTCGTTCCGTCCGCCGGCCTTCAGCTCACTTTTTACGCCTGCGACGAATCGCATGGCCCAGCGCTAGTCCCACCCCGATCAGCGCGGCGAGGTAGACCAGTCCCAGCGCATACATGGGTGACCCGCTCACCCAGGTCAGCACGAGCAATGCCGCCACCGCCAGCGCCGCCATCGGAAGCTTGAAGCCGAACGGCTCGGGTTTGACCATCATCGTCCTCAGCCACCCGTGTTTGCTGCGATGCACGTCGAATCGCAGCACATACCGGTCCTGCAGGCCGACAAGCGTCAGCAGCGAGATCCCCGCGCCGACCAGTATGCCGAACAGCGCGCTCACCCACACCTCTCCGTTAGAGAGCAACAGCCCCAAGGCCCCAGCCAACAGGCCCAGCCCGACAAAACGCCAGATCAGCGCTGAGATGAATTCCGTCTCCGTATGAAAGACCGTCGGCGGCGGCTTCAGCCGGCCAGTTCCGGGCGCGCCGCCGCCTCCGCCACCCGCGCCGCCTCCGCCGCCGGCATGACCGGAGCCCGAGCTGCCGGAGCCTGCGACGTCGCCCGCCGCTTGAACACCCGGCCGGAGCAGGAGCAGCAGCGCCGCCGCGCCGCGTTCCACATCACCGCCGCGCACCTGTCCCACGCAGTAGCCGATGCCCGCCGCCATTCCTGCCGGCGTGGTATAGACCCTGCCGTCTGCGTCCGCATGCCCTGCGCAGCAGCCTGGCGCTTCTCCTGCGCCCCTGGGGGTGGTAAACACGTTGCCCTGCGCGCCGATGTGACCGACGCACTGACCGACGCTCTCGCCAAACCCGCGGGCCGTCGTATAGACATTGCCATCATCGGCGATGTGTCCCACGCAACGGTCCAGGCTTTCGCCGCCCGCCTCATGCATACCGGAGCGATAGACGTTGCCATCATCCGCGACATGTCCGATCGCCTGTGTCGGGCGATCGCCAAAGATCTCGCATCCCATACTGCCTGCCCCCTTGATCACATATATGCAGTATACGCTGTATACCTGAAAATGTCAAACGTTCGAAGCGCTCCATAGCAGACAAAGGGCCGAACGCCGCCGCGTCCGGCCTCACTGGAAATCGAGATGCAGGCCGGCAGTGAAACGCGCCCCGCTGCATGCCGTTGCGCGCGCACACGCGGCATAGGGGGCCCACTACGAGATCGGCCAACTCGCCGCGCTCAAACTCGCCCCATCATCGTTTGCATTCCTGCTCCAGCCGCTCCCGAATGGAAAGGTCTGAAAGGCGCGTCCGGGCAGCGCGCACTCTCTGCGGAATGCGCAGAGAAAACACCCGCCTGCTATCCGGCATCTACGGAAGCACCAGGCTGTTCCGTGGCGCACGGACAAAGCGCCGCAGCACGCCGCGATCATCCGCCAAAAAAGTTCCGCGCTCGTTTGTGATCTCCCGCATGACCTCGCCCTTCGGCCGGTGCACCGTCAATATTTTTTCTCGCCGTCGCAGGCGTTGCGCAGGCCCAAGCCGTCGCAGATGATGCACGTTTCGTAGCCGGCGCCATGTCGCAGCTTCCCAGACCGCCGCGGTAGGCGCAGGTCTCGCTTCCGCCGCACTTGGCACAGCGCGTCCCCCTTCGGCAAGGAACGGCCCTCTATCTCTCCACGGTCGTCTCTGCCTGCCTGTCGCCGCCAGGGCCTCGGAATGGCGCCCTGCTGCTTCCAATCTTTGCGTACATTGTATGCCACATAATATAAATTGTTAAATCTTTGGATTGCGTCCATTTGCCCTGTTTGGAGCAAACTTCGTGTCCCCCTCGTGTTCCTTTGTGTCTCCCGAAGTATTTTGAGGTAAACATGATGCCAAAAATGCGAACATTTGTCCACGGTATTGTACAGCATTGTCCAGCACAAATTGTAGACATCAAAAAAGCCAAACGCTTTCAACGTTCGGCTTTTGGGGAAATAACTCAAATAATAATACAATTTCAGGCTTTCGTTTTGCGGTGAGACCTTTCGTTTTGCGATTTGGTGCAATGGGTGCAAAAAATGCCTGGGTAGGTGCAAAAAGAAGCTCGGTAGGTGCAGCACCGAGCTTTCGTTTTGTAGTTACCTTTCAGACGAGAATTGTATAACATCTTCCAAGAAATTTTGAAATAAAGCCGGCAGCGCTTAATCGCCACAAGAGTACTAAGCGGAGCCTCGACAACCAGGTTTTACGCACCTGCTACAGAATCAAGTGAAATCAAATAGTGACTTTACGCCCACATTCGCCTTGTGGCGGGCTTCCGTCTCGATACGGGCAATTTCAACCGTGCGGACGGAGGCCCTTTGTGGGGCAATATGGGGCTTCTGTGCGCAACAGAAGCCCCAGCAATCTCTTTGCCAAGTTTCTCAGCCTGGAATTACCGCCCTGGCCCCCCAACGAAGGTGCATTTTTCACTTTTGGTTTGAGTTCGTCGAGGCCCTTCTAGAACTATGTCACATCACTCGTCGAACCACTCGTCGCAAATGGCATCATCGTAGTCCTTTACGCCTGCGCTGTACTCGATAGCCTACTGCGGTGAATCCAAGTGCGCCAAGGGGCTGCCTTACTTCGCATCGGGATCGACCGACATGTATACAGGAACGCATTGAGTGGCTGGGCCTTTCCGTATTCATCGATTACCACAAGCTCATGTCCCTCACAGCCTGCTTCGCCAAGATTTGCTCATTTCCACAACAATTGCGTTGATCGCCTTGCCGTCGGCTTTACCCTTCAGCGCGGGCATGATCGCTTTCATGATCTGGTCCTTATTCTTTGTGGCGAGGACATTCACATAGTTAGCTGTCAGAAACCCCCGAATTTCATCGTCAGACATCATTTTCGGTGCGTATTCGCAGATCACATCATACGCATATTGGTACTCCGCCTTCAGATCCGCCCGCTCGTCCGGGCAGGTATTCAACTGTTCCTGAGCCGTTTTCTTGGATTTGAGAATAACCTGATCCACCAGTTCCTCCGGGATATCCTCCCGTCTTCCCGCATCGATAGCGGCTTTCTTCACATCGGCAATCAGGGTAGAGATAACATCTTTCCTCGCCTTATCGCGGGCTTTCATGGCCTTGACCATATCATTGTGCAACGCTTCAAACGTCATATGTCAACCTTTCTTTCTGTTCTATAAATTGGTTATAACATGCGAGTCAATGTATGATAGCTGCTTTCACCTCGTTTTTTCGCAATCCCGCCATTCCACATCCGGCCCCAATGGACTCAGCATGTTCCCACAGCAGCTTCATAGATCTAAGAAATCTTCCCGCCACAAGCGGCGAACTTTTCTGCAATTTCTTTCGCCTGAGGCCCGTTGCATCGTTGCAATGAGGCTTCCTTGACAAACGCAAGCGCCATCAGTGCATTTTGGGCACCGATGGCGCTTGTCGCTTATGTTGCGGTTGCGCGGCTATTGTTCCGCTTTCAATTCCATCAGACGATATTCGGCCTCGCCGATCCACAGCGCGCACAACGACCAGCAGCGGTAGTCATGCACAGGTTTCTCGGGATCGTACAGCACAACGACATTTTCCTCGGCGTCAATTCGCACGTCAAAGTACTCGCCCTGACGGTTCGTGTCTTCTGTTTCGTGCGGCGGAGTTTCCATCAGCGCGCTTTTCAGGAATTCTACCGCTCCGAATTCGTTCGTCGCGCTCACCGCATGGGTCGCAGCATACTCGGCGCGATCCGTCTCGTCTCCCTGTTCGCCCGCGGTCAAGCACACCGTAAAGGAAGGTACCAGCGCGGTTATCTCCTGCTGTACATCCGCATACCACCCATACACGCCCAAGCGGTATCCGTCATCCCCATCTGGGGCAATGCGTACTTCAATCCGCACGCCGTCGAGCTGCTCCGCTTTGAGTTCTACCTCAGGCCGGTTCTGCAACGCTTGGAGTTGAGCCGCGTCGGGATCCTCCAGCGCCCAGGCGATAAACTTGGCCGCGTCGCCGCTGAGCAACTCTTCTATGCGCAGCAATGCGCTCGCCTCGCCGCTTCGCAATTGAATCCATTCAATTTTCTTTTCCTGCCACAGCCGCGCCAGTTGCAAACCGGACAGCACAAGGCTGCGCTGCGCATACGTTCCGTTCTCGTCCGGCTGCGCGACCACCAGCAGCACGTTCTCTTCCGCCTGGTCTTCTCCATACAGCACGGCCAGCAGTTCGTATTCGTCCAGTCCGTAGGTTTCATCGTACACGATGCCCAGCTCGCTCAAGCCGCCGCCCGTGCCCAGATAGCTATCGTACAGCGCGTTGCCCTGCGGTTCGACGTAGGGCAAATCAAACGCCGGCGCTTCCGTCGGACTCACCGTCGCCGTCGGAGCCGCAGTGGGCGTGGCCATGGGCGCTGCCGTTGCAGTCGGCGTGGGCGTCTGCAACGGTTCGTCGTCTACGCAGGTCACCCGCACCGGTACGACCGTCTCGTAGTTTTGGGTTACATCCCATCCATCGACTTCTCGTTCGACGTATACCTTGGCTGTAATCTCCCACTCGCCTGCGTACGGCAACATCAACGTCACGGACTGTGGCAGAGCTTCCTCCGCCTTTACCGGACCCACGACGTTCTCTGCGTTGGTCGCAAAGAGTTGAATGTCGGTTATCGCGTCGCCCTCTACCGTCGCCGCCTGGCTCAGCTTCACGGTAATCTCTTCTCCGACCTGGCACTCGTCTTCCGCCACATCCATTACCAGCGGCGCGTTTGCCTTGCGCACCGTGAAGCTCACAGGTTCCGCAACGATCACAGAATCTTCTCCCTGTCCAGACGCTTTCACGGGCGTGACAACGTATTCGCCCGCCGCACTGGGCCAGAAAGTCATCTTGTTCCCCGCGTAGACGAACGTCCCATTGGAGGCGTCAAACACGTTGCCATCCTTTAGCACGCTCAGAACGACCTTGCCCTCCAGCGAGATGGATTCATCCGTCACGGTATAGGTCACCCAGGCGTTGTTCTGGCCATAGTCGCCATCCTGAGAATCAGCGCTCAATTGGATGACCTGAACACTTTTTTCCGTTACGGCGAACTGCACCGGTACAAAGTTTTCGACGCAATCGCCATACAGGCCCATATCCGCGCGGATCTCCAGCGTCCACGTCCCCGGCTGCGCGTCGGCGGGCAGTTGCAGCAACACCGGAGCAATCGCGGCGCCGGCAGAGAACGGCCCTTCGACGGACTGACGGATGCCCGTGCCATCCGGCGCGATCAGGACAACCTCAAAGGATTGAAGCGCCGCTCTTATCTCCGCTGTGCAATGCTCGTTGAGTTCAAGGCTTACCTGCACCGCATCGCCGGGCTGGTAGGCATCCGCGATCTGCGCGCGCACCGGAGCCTCCTGCCGGGTGAGCGTCAGAGTCTGCGCCGACACGTCCAGCATGGTATTCGCCACACCGTCTTTCAATTGGGGCGTCAGGGTAAACGTGCCGCCGCGCCGGAATTCAACGGTGATCTCGCCGTCGCCATAGCTAAGCGCGATCTTCTCGCCATCGATTGGAATCTTCCGACCGTCTTCCGTGATCTCCATATCGACCAGCTGCCCCAACTGATCCTCCGTGAGCATGGGATTGGCTTGGTAGTGTACGACGCCAGGCGCAAATCCACTGGCTGCGGAATCGCAAATGAGCTGGAGAATCTGGATATCCTTCTGGACGATTTGAATCCGCAACGGTTCAACGGCTTCATAGCAGTCGGACACATCCATCTGCGTGCCTTCGCGCACGACCTGCACCTCGGCCTGAACCGTCCACTCGCCAAGCTGTACATTCTCGGGCAGCGTCCAAACCACCGTCTCGGGCAGAGGCGTTACAAAGGTCTGCGTTTCCAGACGCTGTTCTCCATTGGTCGCCCAGACCTTGACCGACTGAATGTCGTCAGAAATCACAAACCCGGACGCCACGCGCACATTTTTAAGGGAGACTGTCAACACGTCTTCCGGCTGATATACGCCCGCGTCAGACTGCAGCTCCAATGCCGCCTCAGCCCGTGTCACATTGACCGTTTGAGCCTCGGCAACCAGATAACAGTCTTTTTCCATTCCCTCCTTCAGTATCGGGGTCACGACAAATTCGCCGGCCACCATTGCGTCGAAAATGATGGCGCCCTCTTGGCCCATAAAGTCATAGGTGACACGTCCATTTGTTCCATCGGGCACAAACGGGTCCCCGTAGCGCGTAATTTCCAGCTCGACAAGCTCCTCCAGTTCCTCCTGGCTTTGGCAGTCTCTGGTAGCGAAGGCAACGCCCCAGGAAGATGCCTGCGAATAGTTGCCGTCTGCGCTGTCGTAGTACTCCAGGCGGATTTGCCGGCCGACGCTGAGAGGCGGCCCGGACTGCTCGCTTTCATACTGGTATGTCACGTCTTTGCCGTCCGAGTCCACGATTTTGCATGCCGCCTTGATCGTCCACTCGCCCAGCGTCGCCTCTTCGGGCAATTGCAGCTTCACATCTTGCGGCAGGCTGACGTCGTTCAAGTTCAACACATCGGTGCTCTGCTCGCCGTTGGTCGCCCAGATCGAGAGCTCGCTGACGTGATGCCCGCTCTGCAGTTCCCATCCTTCATAAAGGGTGATCGGGACGATCTCTCCGGGAACATGTCCTTCCTCTGCATAGAAGATCTCCACCGGGAATTCATACTGCCGTGCTTCGACCCAAATGTCTCTGAGGAATTCGCCCTCAGGCAACAGGACATATTCGTCGCCGTCCGTCTTTAGGTAGGCGCATACCCAGAATTCACCCTCCCGATTGATGGTCATTTCGATGGACGTGTCGGCATAGCGCACCGAGATATCTTCGCCGTTGATCTCCACCGGGCCCTCTGGACCTTCGATATAAATCTCGATCAGATCTTCCAGATCCAGCGTGTTTTCTCCAGAAATCTGCACGTCGTACCGAAGCGTCAGCGGCCAATAGCCGACGATTTCGTCGGTTTCCCGTTCAAGCCGAACAATCTTCTGGCCGGCCTCCAGCAACTCGAAGTTTTCGGAATGGACTTCATAGTTGTCGCTTGTGTCATAGAGCGCATCTCGCCGGATCGTCGGCTGGACGATGATTTCCCACATGCCCGGCTGCGCTCCCTGCGGAAGCTCGATGGACACCGGTTCATCCGCATGGATATCGCTCGCCGGGATGATAATCGAATCGCTTCTCAGCTCGCCATTGGCCGCCCAGATCTGAACCGATTCGAGCTCATCGCCGTAATACGCTTTCGTATCGTCCAGCACGCCGTATTCGACATACAGATATGCCCGAATCGCCTCGCCCGGTCGATAAGCGCTGTACTCCGGCTGCACATAGACCACCGGTTCGGAGGGGGTCACCGACAGCGCGCATGTCTGGGCATTCAGACGGTAGCCCGTCAGTCCCTCCTTCAGAACGGGCGTTACGGTAAACTCGCCCGCGCAATAGGGATAGAAGATAACCTCATCCGATGTACGCTTGACCACGCCGTTCTTTTCATCCGGTATGAACGTTTCGTCGTTGCGCCGTATCACCAGTTCGATATTTTGCATATCGAATTCACCGGCTTCATCGTAGAAGCGCACCAATCTCTCGGGCGATGCGTAAGATCCGGAAGCCGTCTCCGACCCGAGGGTGACTTCTTTCTCCTCCACGGTAAAGCTTGCCGACGCGTTCGATTCCAGATAGCAATCGGACGTCACGCCATAGCTGGAGAACGAGATTTGCGTCTGTGCGTAAACAGTCCATGCGCCAAGCGCCGCTCCGTCCTCGGGGAGGGTGAGGGTAACCGTCGCCTCCCCGGATTCCAATGCATCGGATACGGACGCGACGTTCACCGACTGCGTCATTTCGCCATTTTCGCTGCTTGCCCATACGGTGAGACTGATCAGTTCGTCTTTTCCCGTTCCGCGGTCAATCAGCGTATCCTTGAGATAAACCGTCACCGGGACTTCTCCGCCGAACGGGAATGTGGAATCCTCCACTTCGATGCGGGACACCGGGTTCTGCGCCTTGGGGACCGTCGCTTCCACCGCACCTTCCGCAAAGGCCAGATCCCGATACGAAACGTTGTCTTTCAGCACGGGCATGATGACATACTTGCCCGGCCACAGCAGGGTAAGGGTATACTGCGTCGGGTCATCCGAGCTGCAAACCATTTGCACGCCGTCGGCCTTGACCAGCTCGCCATCGCGGAAGACACGCAGATCGACGAAATGTTCTATGCTGTAACCGTCCATGAGGTCTTCTGCCTCGAACCGCGCGACATATTTGCACGGCAGCGACTCAGAATCCGCCAGCGTGAGTCGGAGAGTCCCTTTTTCAATGGCGAACGGCCAGTATCCCGTCTCATAGCAGTCGGAGACGTCCTCCCCGTTGCGCAGGATGGTCGTTCTGATCTCAATCAGTCCTTTTACAGAGTCGACATCTTCGTCCCCAAGCACTTCAAAACTCACGACTCCCTGCAGCTCGGACGACTCGTATGCAGGGTTGGCATAAGAACCGTAGGAAGGTTCAATGCGGATCGAATCAAAGGCGTCGCCTTCCGCCAGCTTGTCTTCCTGCACGGTATATTCCACGCTAAAGTGGCCGCCCGGCAGTACGCTCTCCTCGCTTGAATAAGTTACCGGCGCCGGCGCTTTGGAGACCGTCAGCCGCGCCGGATTTGCCAGCAGCGCAAAGCCGTCGGCCCCTTCGAGCTTGGGCGTTATGACATACTCGCCCACGGTCTGCGGGATGAAGGAAACGGTATCCTCCCCATAGACCACCGCGCCGTCCTTCGGCGTATACGCCTTGCCGTCGCGGGTGATCTCCAGACGAATCTCATCCATGGGCACGCCGGAATCCTTCAGCGCCTCGGGCAGGGCAAACAGGACCTTGGGCGCGTTTGCCGTCCCAATGTCCAGATAGTTGCCGTGCGTAACAAGCGCGTCCAGCGAGATCATGGTGATCCCTTCAGCGGCGATGACGAAGCGCGCCGGTTCCGCCGCCTCGAAGCTGTCGGAGATGTCCTCCCCGGAAGGCGTCACGGCGCGATACCCCACGACGATTGCCTTCTGGCCTTCTCCATACGTTTCTTCCAGAATCTTCTCTGCGCTGTACGCATTCATGGACGGATCGGCGAGGAACGCTTCTTCCAGCGACTCTTTTATGATCTCCGGTGCGTTTCCATATTCGATCCCGACATACACATCGCTGAAGGAGACGTACGCCGCCATGGATCTGTCGAGCTCAACCGTCCATGTCATCGTGTCGTCGGGCTGATACTGCGTCCGGTCGGTCGTCACGGAGAAAAGGGGATCGCCCTTGCGCACCGACAGGCTCGAACCGACCGCCCTGAGGGCATAGCCCTCCACGTCCTCCTTTAGCGTCAGGTAGATCTCATATTCGCCCGCATGCCAGGGAGAAAATCTGACGGCGTTTTCCGTATAGGTCAGCGCGCAGTTGACCCCATTGCGCACTTCAAACTCCTTGCCATCGCGCAGGACCTCCAGAGAAACCAGTTCCTCCAGCGGCAGAGCGGATTGCGAGGTGTATTCCACATACGCCTCGCCCGTCAGCGCGTCGCAGATATCGCCGGAAACCGTCGTACGCTCCAGCGAGATCGTCGTCTTGCCTTCGACCTGAATGGGAATGCTCGCGGAGGTTGTATACCCCTCGCTCACGTCCACGCCGTCGCGGGACATGCTCCATTGCGCGTGGATGAGCCAGCTGCCCTCCGGGGCATCCTCCTCGAGCGTCAAAGTCAGGGCCTGCGGCAGGGCGTCGGTCGCCACATTCCCGATTTCATGGCGCACGTTGTTGGCATCCATTGCATAGACCTGAATTTCCGCCGAGACCTCGTCTACCGGTACGTAGACCTGAGAAAGCTGGACCTCCAGCGTATCGCCGGGGCGATATGCCGTGTCCTTCATCTCCGCCTTGACCGCGGCGGCACCCTTCTCCACGGACACAATGGCTTGCGACGCCACGAGCTCACAGTCGACCCCGCTCTTCACCACGGGCTGC
Organism: uncultured Eubacteriales bacterium; assembly: GCA_944349855.1. Classification (GTDB taxonomy): domain Bacteria; phylum Bacillota; class Clostridia; order Christensenellales; family Aristaeellaceae; genus Beduinella. The sequence goes on from CALVNS010000012.1 coordinate 64,086, forward strand.
ACCGTGAATACGCCCACGCACTCGGGATAGAACGCGAGGAAATCCTCGCCATATTCAATCACGCCGTTCGTTCCGTCCGGCACAAACTCCACGCCATCCCGGAGAATGTTGAGCTCGATCTTCTCCGACAGCTCAGGGTCGGGGGTCTGCATATGGAAGAGGACATAGGCGCCGCGGTTCCGGGTATCCGCGAAGCCGCCGTCCTGGCTCTCCGCGGTCAGATAGACGACCGGGGTTCCCGGGCCCCAACGGACGATGAACCCCACGGGTTCAATCGCCGCATAGCACTCGGACACATCCACCCCGTCGCGGGAGATTTCCAGCCGGATGGTATAGGTCACGTACCCGACCGGCTCCTGATAGTCGATAAACGAGTGGAGCAGATACTCCTTCTGATCCTCAAGCGTGTCAATCGAACCGATCAGCATGGTTCCGGCTTCATTATAGACGGTGATTTTGGAGATCTCGTCGCCCTCGCCCAACACCCCGTCGAACACGCTCAAGCGGATATCCATCTTATCGCCGGGGTAGTAGGTCGCGTTCTTGGTGGCCTGCGCCCACGCCGGGATTCCGGC
>CALVNS010000013.1 GCA_944349855.1 uncultured Eubacteriales bacterium
AAGGGAGTTTTTTTATCATTTTCACCGCCATAGGCTTTTTTGAACCACTCGCCTAGCGAGTGGTTTTCTTTATACAAGAAGGGCCGAGCTTGATGCCCGGCCCAATCTCCAATCAAACGGTATTGTTTACGCTGCTTTATTCAGCTTCGCAAACGTGACTTCGTATGCTCCATAAGCGGAAAGCGACACAATAAAGGCATTGACTGCCGCCAGTAAACTATTTTCAGCATGCAGCCCCTCCGTAAACCCGGTCGCGATTAACATTAAGGTAAGCGCAATCACGTATACAAATAATCTCGTTGGAATCTTCCACACCTTATCCAGTGGTGCCTTGACAAACTGAACGATCAACAGCGTGGCCGCCGTTGCTCCCGCGATTGAGGCTAAATACTGCCATGTAAACACTTCCGTTTGCACTACATTGCGATGAAGGCGCGCCTCTCACCGGCGCGCATAGGTGCGCGGCGAGACGCCCGTACGCTGGCGGAACTGGCGGCTGAAGTGGCTGGCGCTGGCGTAGCCCAGCCGCTCCGCCAGGCTCGCCACCGACACATCCGTGCCCACCAGCGCGCTCTTGGCCGCGTCCACGCGCGCCTGGATCAGGTCGTTCATCGGCGAGACGTCAAACTGCGCCTTATACGCCGAGAAGAAGCGCGACGGGCTCATGTGCAGCTCCTGCGCCATGCGCGCAACCGTCCAGCCCTCGCCCATGCGCGCGATCAGGCTCGCGCGGAAGCGGAACAGCCGCGCCGACAGCTCCGCATTCACTGTCTCGCCCCGCCCTTGGCACGCGCGCGAAAGGCGGATGAGCAGCATCCGCGCCGCCGCGTCGGCCATCTCCTGGCGGTGCGGGCGGCTGGAGTTGATCTCCAGCTCGATCTCGCAGATGCCCGAGGTGATGAACGCGCAGTCCTCCGGGTAGAACACGGCATCCACCGGCACGCCCAGGCGCGCAATCAGCTCGCCCGCCTCCGCCTCCAGGTGCATCCAGTCGTGCAGCAGCGCGCGCTCGCTGGTGAACCGCTGCGGCGTGCGCGGCGCGTAGAGGATGCACGCGCCCGGCCGCGTGAGCGTCTCGCCCGCCGCGCCCAGGCGCATCGGCCCGAAGAAGTGCAGCAGCGTGTACGTCTCGATCCCCGCCGGCCTGTGAATCGTAAACCCCGCCGCCTCCGGCCACCTGTGGCGCGCGCTGACGACCACGTCCATCCCCTCCCCCTGTGTTTGAAACTCATTGTACCGCTTCCAGTAGGATCTGTCAAATTCCTGTGCGAAATCCTATTGCTTTGCCCAGACCGCAAACCTATAATGAACGTAGCGACGGCGGGCCGCGGCCCGTCCATTGGTAAGGAGGCTTTTTTTGATGAATTCCATTCCTCGCCCCGAACATCCCAAGCCCCAATTCCGCCGCGACGCGTGGATGAACCTCAACGGCGAGTGGGCGTTTGAAATCGACAACGGCCGCTCCGGCAAGGCCCGCGGCCTGCAGGCGGCGGACGCCAAGCTGTCCGGGCGCATCACGGTGCCCTTCTGCCCGCAGAGCGAGCTGTCCGGCGTCGGCCACAAGGACTTCATGCAGGGCGTGTGGTACAGCCGCACGTTCACGCTGACCCAGGCGCAGGCCGCGGGCCGCGTCGTGCTGCACTTTGGCGCGGTGGATTATGCCTGCGAGGCGTTCGTCAACGGCCGCTCCGTGGGCACGCACAAGGGCGGCTACGTGTCCTTCCGCTTTGATGTGACCGACGCGGTGCAGGCGGGCGAAAACGTCCTGACCGTCTATGCCGAGGATGACGAGCGCAACCCGCTCATCCCCCGCGGCAAGCAGAGCGAACTGTTCTTCTCCCACGGGTGCGACTACACCCGCACCACCGGCATCTGGCAGACGGTGTGGCTCGAGTTCATGCCCAAGACCCATATAGAAAACGTCAAGTTCTACCCCAACGTGGACGAGGGCTCGCTGTGGATCGACGCGCGCCTGTGCGGCGCGGGCACGCTGCGCGTGCAGGCCAGCTACGAGGGCCGGCCCGTGGGCGAGGCATCCGTCGAGAGCGCCGGCGGCCGCGCGCAGCTGACGCTGCCCCTGTCTGAGGTGCACCTGTGGGAGGTCGGCTGCGGCCGCCTGTACGACCTGACGCTCACCTACGGCGAGGATGCCGTCTACAGCTACGCGGGCCTGCGCTCCGTGCGCCTGGACGGCTACCGCTTCCTGATCAACGGCAAGTCCGTCTTCCAGCGCACGGTGCTCGACCAGGGCTTCTACCCCGACGGCATCTACACCGCGCCCAGCGATGCCGCGCTGGTGCGCGACATCGAACTGTCCATGGCCTGCGGCTTCAACGGCGCGCGCCTGCATGAGAAGATCTTCGAGGAGCGCTTCCTCTATCACTGCGACCGCCTGGGCTACCTGGTGTGGGGCGAGTTCCCCAACTGGGGCCTGGATCACTCCCGCCCCGAGGCCGTGTTCAGCGTGCTGCCCGAGTGGCTGGAGGAGGTCGAGCGCGATTTTAACCACCCCGCGCTCATCGGCTGGTGCCCGTTCAATGAGACGTGGGACCGCAACGGCCGTACCCAGTACAACGACGTGCTGCGCGCCGTGTACCTGGCCACCAAGGCCGCCGATCCCACCCGCCCCTGCATTGATACCAGCGGCAACTACCACGTGCAGACCGACATCTACGACGTGCACGACTACGAGCAGGACGTCAAGACCTTCCGCGACCACTATGACGAGCTGGCAAAGGGCGGCGAGCTGTGGGATCAGGTCAACCACCATCGAAACAGCAGCACTCGCCAGCACTATGACGGCAAGCTGCCGGTCTTCATCAGCGAGTACGGCGGCATCGGCTGGGCGCTGGGCGACGAGCGCGCCTGGGGCTATGGCAACATGCCCGAATCCGGCGAGGCGTTCATTGCCCGCTTCCGCGGCCTGGCCGACGCCATCCTGGACAACCCGCGCATCATGGGCCTTTGCTACACCCAGCTGACCAACGTCGAGCAGGAGCAGAACGGCCTGTACACCTACGACCGCCAGCCCAAGTTCGATCCGGCGATCTTCAAGGCGATCCTCTCGCGCAAGGCCGCCATCGAGGACTGAGCCGCCCCCTCCACGCGCCGCGCCCGCCCGGGACCCAGCGACCCGAGCGGGCGCTCTTTGTCTGCAATTTGACAATTGACAAGCAAAATCTGCCGGCCTATAATAGAGACTATTGGATGGGTTTTTTTCCACCCGTGGACAACAGCGAGGAGGAAACGACATGAAAAGGCTCTTTTCCGTGCTCCTGGCGGTTCTGCTGACGGCCGCCTTCGCCTGCGGCGCGCTGGCCGACTACGACCCGGCGACCGCCTCCTTTACCGCGTACGACACCGGCAGCTCCAACGTGGAGTTCAACCCCGCCACCGGCACGTTCGCCGACTATGTCCAGCTCAACGGGCAGCAGGGCTTTGCCATCTTCGGAAGCGACGGCACGCTGCTTTCCGACGCGTGCTACCCGACGATGCAGTACTGCGGCAGCGACGAGCCGTATTACGTCGTGGCCAGCGAGGGCGACGACGTGGCCAACCGCTGGGGCCTGGTGGACGGCTATACCGGCCAGCTGTCCGTGCCGACGCAGTACTTCACCATCGCCTATCTGTCCGATCGCTGGCAGATCGGCGTGGTCGTGACGGAGGGCTCCGAGTCCAGCTATGACTTCCGCGCCTCGCAGGATGACGGCTACGTCTACTATTCGGCCGACCACTTCGACGTGTACTACGGCGGCGCGCTGGTGGGCACGCTCGAGCGCGACGCTGTCGACGCAGGCGATCCCGACTACAGCGCCAGCGCCTACGGCGACTACCTGTACGTCGAGGACCGCGAGGGCATGCTGCGCTGCTTTGACAAGGCGCTGACGCCCTCGGCCTATCCCTCCGAGTTTGGCGAGAGCAGCTACAGCGAATACACCTGGGACGGCCTGCACAAGGGCAGCAACCAGCAGGCGTTCGTGCCCGAGTGCACGCTCACCCCGGACGAGGTCGGCAACCCCTACAAGACCGACGGCGGCATCCTGTACGACCTGCAGGGCAACATGGTGCTGCGCGCGCCCTCCGGCATCTATCTGCGCGAGTACGAGCCGGGCAACGCCTACATCGCCGCCTCCTTTGACGACAAGGTCGGCGTGCTGAGCCTCGCCACAGGCGAGGAGGTCGTGCCCTTCGAATATGACGAACTGCTCACGTTTGAGGGCGAGCTGTTCCACGACGGCTATCAATTCCTGGTCAAGGACGGCAAGGTCGGCGCGGTGAACGAACAGGGTGAGGTCACCTGCCCGTTCACCTACAGCGAGGACAGCGTCGACTCCTCCCTCTACAGCCCCGCGCCCGTGCGCGTCGTGAAGGACAGCGACGGCTCCATGATCGTGCTCAGCGCCGCCGTGGGCGAGCTGCCCACCCGCTATGCGGACGCCACGGTCTCCTATGACTCGGACGCGCCCTACGTCGTCGTGGAGGACGCCGAGGGCCAGGTCGGCGTGATCGACATGTACGGCAACACGGTCATCCCCTTCTCCGCCGACCAGAGCGTCTACGGCGTGGAGATCTCCGCGGACGGCTCCGTGCTGTGCGTGCGCAATGACGACAACTACTCCTACACCCTCTACACGCTCACGCAGCCCGAGGCCGCGCCTGCGGCGGACAACGCCGTCTCCTCCGCCCAGGAATCCGACGAAGCCCAGGCCTTGATGCCCCAGTCCCTGGCGCTTGAGGCCCTGACGCCTCAGGCCGAAGCGCCTGAAGCCCAGACGTCCGAGGCCGAGCCGGCCGCGGACAGCGCGACCTGGACCTGCGCCTGCGGCCAGGAGGGCAACACCGGCAGCTTCTGCCCCGCCTGCGGCGCGCAGCGCCCGCTGACCGCCTGCCCGAACTGCGGCTACGCGCCCGCGGACGGCGTGATGCCCAACTTCTGCCCGGAGTGCGGCACGGCTCTCCAGTGACCGACGCACAAAGCCCGCCTTCCCTAAGGGGAAGGCGGGCTTTCATTGTCTGAAACGGGGCCCTCAGGCCTCGACGATCGCGCGCAGCAGCGGCGTCAGGCGGTCTGCGATGATGCGGTGGCCGTCGCGCATCGGATGCAGCGGCTCTTCGGGCACCCAACCGCGGGTGGAGATGAAGTGCACGGGCGTCTCGTGCGCGCGGTTGTACGCGGCGCAGAACGCGCCCAGTTCCGCATCGAACGCGCCGCAGAACGCGCCCAGGCAGACGATCTTCGCCCGGGGCGCGCGCGCGCGGATGAGATCGATCAGCTCGCCGTAGCGGGCGAGATACTCCTCCGCCGGCGCGGCGCGGTCGTTTGCGCCGTGGTTGATCAAAACGACGTCCGGCGCCTCGCCCGTATAGGGCACGCCGTCGAACACATAGGGGTAGAGCAGCCCGGCGCGCGGCACGCCGCCGCAGCCGCTGCGCGTGAGGCCCACCGCGCCGTAGGCCTGGTACATCGCGCGCAGGTTCAGCCGCTGCGCGGTCAGCGCGGCGTAGGTGGCGCAGTTGTCATCCTGGTAGGGCCGGTTGAACTGGTCGATCAGGCTGGCGGGCTGCGCGTCGTAGTCCACGTCGATGAGCACGCCCTCGGTGATCGAATCGCCGACGAACTCGATCAGCGGGCGCGCGTCGGGCGCCAGCGCGCCCGGCGCCTCGACCTCGGCGCCGATGAACGCGACCGCGCCCATCTGCGGGCTATACCAGCGCGGCAGCATCTCCATGCCGCCCTTGTACACGACCCGCACGACGTGCTCGCCCGCCTGCGCCGCCTGCACGCGCAGGTAGCGGTCCACCGGCGCCTCCACGCGCGCGCCGCCATCCACGCTCACCCACAGGTGCGGCGCGGGGTGCGGCAGAAAGCCCGTGTCGAAGTGCAGCAGCGCCATCTCGCCGCGAAAGGCCAGCTCGAAGCTCGAGCCGGGCGCAGTCGTCACCGCGCAGCGCGCGGTCGGCTGGTTGAACACGTGCGGATCGTCTCCGTCCTGCAAGAGGCGCGACCAGCGCCCCGTCAGGCGCACGGATGCGTCGTTCCAACGGATGAACATGCTTTTCCCTCTTTCTTCGGTGTCGGAGCGGATCAGAAGTTGGGCGGGGTGCATACCCAGAGCACCGAGGCCTCGGTCCTGCCCGCGTTGACCAGGTTGTGCGGCGCGTCGGGCTTGAAGGAGAAGCTGTCGCCCTTGCGCACCTTGTAGGAGCGCTCGCCCAGGTTGAGCTGCACGCTGCCCGAGAGCACGTAGCCGAATTCCTCGCCGATGTGCGGCAGGTCCAGCTCGCTATGCCCGCCGGGCGCGAGCGTGAGCAGGATGGGCTCCATGTCCTTCTTCTGCGCGTTGGGGATCAGCCAATGGATGACCACGCCCAGGTCCGGCGCCTCCTTGACGAACACATCTTCCTTGCGAAAGACGGGCTTTTCCGCCGTCTCGCTGGCAAAGAACTCACGAAAGCTGGAACCCAGCGTGACGAGGATGTCCTCCAGCGTCGACAGCGAGGGCGACGTCTGGTTGCTCTCCAGCTGAGAGATGAAGCCCTTTGAGAGCTCGCACCGGTCGGCAAGCTCCTTCTGCGTCAGGTTATTGCGCAGGCGCAGGCTCTTGATCTTTTCGCCGATATTGATTTCCACAAAGACCACCTCGTTGGGTTTTCCAAGATCAATCCTCACGATTATCTCGGCGAAACTCATTAAAGCACAAACGCCGCGCTTTGTCAAGCGCGGCGTCCGATTTGCCGTGATGCCGGCGGATCAAAAAACCGCTTGTTTTTCAAAGCCTTCGGGCATATGCACTAAACCGAAAATCAAGGCAGGCTATGCGCTAACGCCCCGCGCTCAGGACGCGCTCGCCCATGCGCGCCACGCACTGGGGCGACAGCTCGCACACGCAGGCGACAGCGTCGCGCGTGGCGGTGCGTTCGTCCAGGCCCAGTTCACCCTGCAGATAGGCGCGCACGAGCGTGAACTGCAGGTGCGCTGCGCTCGCCTGGCGCGCGCCCTCGGGCGTGAGGGTGATGCCGCCGTAGTGGCGCTTTTCGATCAGGCCCTTTTCCAACAGCTGCTTCATCTGTTTGGCCACGCTGGGGCGCGAGATGCCCAGAAACTCCGCCACATCCACGGAGCGCACCGCCCCGCCGTCCTCGCACAGCTGATAGACCGCCAGGAGGTAGCGCGTTTCCGCCTGTGCCATGCGTGCGCCTCCTCACTGATGGTTACAATGATTGCAGTGGCTGCACGAGCCGCAGGCGCAGCCGCTCTTCCGGCTCTTGACCAGATGACGTACGACCAACGCGACCGCTGCGAGCAGCACCGCGAGCACTCCTACCGTTCCCATTGAACAGTCCTCCTTTCCCCATGACGGCCGACGCGGCTTACGCCCGCGCGCCCATCGCGCCCCTGCGCCGCATCTCCCGCTCTCTCGAGGGGCGCAGCACCAGGTAGCAAAGCCCCGCCAGCACGGCCAGCGCGACCGCTGTCCAGACCGTAAATCCGTGGCCGGTCAGCAGCATGCCCAGCTGATAGACGATCAGGGCCATGGCGTAGGCAAAGCCCGTCTGATAGCCGATCGCAAACCACGTCCACCCGGCGTTGTTGAACTCGCGCTTCATCGCGCCGATGGCGGCAAAGCACGGCGCGCACAGCAGGTTGAACACCAGGAAGCTGTAGGCGCTCAGGGCCGTGAAGTGCACGGCGATGGGATCCAGCGCGGCAAAATCGCCGCTCTCCACGATGGCCAGCGCGTCGCCCAGCACGCCGTAGAGCGCGCCGAACGTGCCGACGACCTCCTCCTTGGCCACCAGGCCCAGGATCGTCGCCACCGACGACTGCCAGTTGCCAAAGCCCAGCGGTGCAAACAGCGGGGCCACAATGCCGCCGACAGCCGCCAGCAGGCTGGCGTCCATGTCCTCCACCAGGCCAAAGCGGCCCTCGGTGAAGCCCAGGTTGGACGTCACCCACACCAGAATGCTCGCCGCAAAGATGACCGTTCCCGCGCGCTTGATGAACGACCAGCCGCGCTCCCACATGCTGCGCAGCATGCCGCCAAGGGTCGGCCAGTGGTAGGCCGGCAGCTCCATGACGAACGGCGCGGGCTCGCCCGCAAAGCGCCGGGTCTTCTTGAGCAGGATGCCCGAGATGATGATCGCCGCCACGCCCACGAAGTAGGCGCTGGGCGCAACCCACCACGCGCCGCCGAACATCGCGCCCGCGATGAAGCCGACGATCGGCATCTTGGCGCCGCAGGGGATGAACGTCGTGGTCATGATGGTCATCTTGCGGTCGCGGTCCTGCTCAATCGTGCGCGAGGCCATGACGCCCGGCACGCCGCAGCCCGTTCCGATCAGCATCGGGATGAACGACTTGCCCGACAGCCCGAAGCGGCGGAAGATGCGGTCCATGATGAACGCAATGCGCGCCATGTAGCCGCAGTCTTCCAGGAAGGCCAGCAGCAGGAAGAGCACCAGCATCTGCGGCACGAAGCCGAGCACACCGCCCACGCCGCCGATGACGCCATCCAGGATCAGGCTCTGCAGCCAGTCCGCACAGTTCACGGCCTCCAGCGCCGCGCCGACAAGCACCGGGATGCCCGGGATCCACACGCCGTAGTCCGCCGGGTCAGGTTCCTGCACCGCCAGCGCCGCAGTAAACGCCGCCGCATCCACAGTGATCGCCTTGCCCTCCTCCGGCTCCACGCTGGCCGTGACGCCTGCCTCCTGCGCCGCCGCGCCGAACGCATCCGCCGTCTCCTGCGAGACCTCTCCCGCCTCAACCTGCGCCGCCAGCTCCGCCGTGTCTACGCCGGCTGTCTCGGCCGCCGCGATGTAGGCATCCACCTGCTGCAAGGCCAGCTCGTATGTCTCGGATGCCTCCGCATAGGCGGCGCTGCCGATGCCCAGCGCGTGCCAGCCGTCGCCGAACACACCGTCGTTGGCCCAGTCCGTCAGAATCGTGCCCAGCGACGACCAGGAGATGTAGTACACCAGCGTCATGACGATCGCGAAGATCGGCAGCGCCAGGACGCGGTGCGTCACCACCCGGTCGATCCGGTCGCTGACCGTCTCGCCCGTATGCCGCTTGTGCACCGCCGCGCCGACGATCTCCCGGATGCTCCCGTAGCGCTGGTCGGTGATGATCGCCTCGCCGTCGTCGTCCAGCGCCCGCTCACACGCCGCCGTCGCCTGCTCGATGCGCTCCTTCACCGCCGGGTCGAGCCGGAACGTGTCCATCACCTTCGCGTCGCGCTCGAAGAGCTTGATCGCATAGAACCGCCGCTGCCGCTCCGGCGCGGCTGCGCCCACCAGCTGCTCGATCTCATCCAGCGCCCGCTCCACCGCCGGCGCGAACGTGCGCAGCGGCTGCGGCGGCCTGCCCGCGCGGGCCGCCTCTTCGACCCGCTCCATCGCCTCGCGGATGCCCTCGCCCTTGAGCGCGGAGATCTCCACCACCGGCACGCCCAGCTTGGCCGACAGCGCCTTCGTGTCAATCCGGTCGCCCGCGCGGCGCACCACGTCCATCATGTTCAGCGCCACCACCACCGGAATGCCCAGTTCCAGCAGCTGCGTCGTCAGGTAGAGGTTGCGCTCCACATTGGTTCCATCCACTAGGTTCAGGATGGCGTCCGGCCGCTCGCCGATCAGGTAATCGCGCGCCACGACCTCCTCCAGCGTGTAAGGAGAGAGCGAGTAGATGCCGGGCAGGTCCTGAATGACGACCTCTTTGTCCTCCTTGTAGCGGCCTTCCTTCTTCTCCACCGTCACGCCCGGCCAGTTGCCGACGTACTGGTTGGAGCCGGTCAGGGCGTTGAACAGCGTTGTCTTACCGCAGTTCGGATTGCCTGCCAGCGCGATTTTCAGCTCCATGGGAACATCTCCTTTAGTTATCCAAAGTTAACTTCAAGTCACAGGCATGCGTCACTCGACCACGATTCGGTCCGCATCCGCCTTGCGGATCGACAGCTCATAGCCGCGAACCGTCAGCTCGATGGGGTCGCCAAGCGGGGCCACCTTGCGCACGAACACCTGCGTGCCCTTTGTCAGGCCCATGTCCATGATCCTGCGCCGCACCGCGCCCTCGCCATCGATTCGCCGGACCGTCACGGTCTGGCCGCAGGCCGTCTCCCTGAGCGTTTGCATGTATTTCCCTCCTTCACACCATGATGCGCTGCGCCAGCTGCCGGGAAAGCGCAACGCGCGTATCCTTGACGTGGATGATGACGTTGCCCGAGATCTCCGAGACCACCGTCACCGTCTCCCCCGCCACAAAGCCGAGGTTGCAAAGAAACTTCTGCGTCTCGTCCTTGCCCGTGATCTTTCGAATGCACATCTGCTGTCCGGGGCGCGCCAATGTAAGCGGCATCACGCTTCCTCCTCTTTGTTACCCATAGCTAACATTTGTCGTTTGGTTTGGGGTTAGTCTCTCCTAACCCCGAGCCTAAGTTTACCATGATTCCAGGCCAGCGTCAAGCACACGCGGAAAAAAAACGCGAGAAAAACCTTGACGAAAATTCTTTTCTTCGCTTATGCTATATGGGACAAAAGCTGGATGGGGGCGTGGACATGAAGCTGTACGAATCGGCCGAGAACTACCTGGAGACGATCCTCATGCTCGAGCGCAGCCAGGGCGCGGTGCGCTCCATCGACATTGCGGCCGCGCTCTCCTTTTCCAAGCCCAGTGTCAGCCGGGCGGTGCGGCTGCTGCGGGAGGACGCCTACATCTTCGTCGACCGCCAGGGCTACATCACCCTCACGGACAAGGGACGCGCCGTGGCCGAGCGCATCCTGGAGCGCCATACGCTGCTTACGCGCTATTTCGTGGCGCTGGGCGTGGACGAGGCGACCGCCCAGCAGGACGCCTGCCGCGTGGAGCACGACCTGTCCGACATCACCTTTGAGAAGATCCGGGAGCACGCGCAGCGCACGACGGACGAGGCGTAATTTCCCCATGCTTGGACAGGACACGGGATGTCCGGGGATGCCATTCCCGCCGGACGTCCTGTTTTTTTCGCCGCGTCTGCGCGATGATGGCGGATGAAGGGAGGTCGTTTCATGGACCAACAGAAGACCGGCGCGCTGCTGCGCGCACTGCGCAGGGAGAAAGGCGTCACACAGGAACAGCTGGCGGAGCGCCTTTGCGTCTCCAACCGCACCGTCAGCCGCTGGGAAAACGGCAACAACCTGCCCGATTTCGCGGTGCTCATCGAGCTGGCGGCCTACTACGATGTGACGGTGGACGAGATCCTTCGCGGCGAGCGAGCGGCTGCGCCCCAGCCCCCGCAGGCGCAGGACGCGCTGTATCGCATCGCGGCCTACACGCAGGGGGAGCGAGAGGCCTTCGCCCGGCGGCTGCACGGCCTGCTGACGGCGGGGGCCGCGAGCGGCGTGCTCTACGGGGCGCTCCTGGCGCTCGGTCTGGCGGAGGATGGACCCTTCGCGCCGGTCGCCTCCTTTGCGCTGGGCCTTGCGTGCGGCACGCTGCTCGTCTGCGCGCTGCTGACGGGCCGCCATGCCGCCGGCCTGCGGCGGGTCAAGCTGCGCCTGATGCGGCGCGAGGCCTGAGCGCCGCTATCCGACGTGACGGCGCAGCGCCTGCTCCAGCGCGGCCGCGCTGCCCTTGGGCAGGCGGATCAGCTTCAGGCCCCGCCTGCGCGCCTCGCGCGCCGCATTCTGCGCCATGGTGTGCGACACGGTGTCCATACACAGGAAGATCAAGTCCGCCTGGCCCAGGCGCTGCGTGAGGTTGCCCGTCTTGAGCGCAAACACCTTCGCCTCACAGGCATAGCGCCTGCATACGTCCACGTACTTTCGTCCCATGCATTCGTTGCCGCCGATGATGATTGCGCTCATGATGGCCTCCATTCTGGTTAGTTATTGCTAACCTCGATGTAAAAGAAATGGTTAGCGAACGCTAATCCGTTTCCATTGTAACAGACGCGGCCGCCGCTGTCAAGCGCCGGCCGCGCCGTTTTTTTAAGGGGACAAGAGACGCTCATCCGTTGAGGCACTCAAACCGCCCGTCCGGACAGGAGGCGTCCTCGCCGGGCAGGAGGTTGAACCAGCCCTCCCCGGTCAGCACGCCGAAGGCGACAAATGCGCCGTCGTTGCGCACGCGGCCGTCCTGCGCGCGCAGGGCGGCAGGGGCGGGATGCAGCAGGGGCCACATCGGGCCGGGCGCGCCCACGCAGACGATCTGTTCGGACCGGGCGACCTCCTGCGCGCCGCGCAGTACGCATACGCGCAGCAGGAGCAGACCGGGCGTCTCGGGCAGCTGCGCATAGGCGCGCAGGACCTGCTGGGACTTCTCCTGCACGATGCGCGCCTCCTGCCACAGCACAGCGCCCGAGGCGTCATAGAGCGCGGCGTGCACGGCGACATCCTGCATCTGTTCCCTGCATAGCAGGTGGATGAAGCCGTCCAGATGCGTGCCGGGCCAACAGGCGAGGCGGTCCAGGCAGATGGCGGCGCACAGGGGTGCGAGCGCCTCCCGCACGGCGAAATAGGCCGGCCGGCGCGCGCCGTCCGCCTCGACGAGCGCGTCAGAGCAGGGCGCAGGGAAGGACTCCCGCAGGCTGCCCAGCACCGCGGACGCGCCGCGCATGCGGGCGCTGAGCGCAGCCCGGCGCAGCGCCTCGGCCTGCAGGCAGCGCGAGAGCGCGCACAGCGCCCGCCGGTCCTCTGCCGGCGCTTCGCCGCAGGCCTCCCGTAGCATCTCGCGGTCGATGACGGAGCCGCCGCCGCGCAACATCCAAAATGGGCCTGTCTCGGGCCAGCAGGGCGCGCCAGCCGCCAGCTCCTGCAGGCGCACGCCGCTGACGGCCGCACGCACGGGCGCCTCGCGCATCGGCGCAGTGTCCTGCGCAAAGCGGCGGGCCATGTCCTCCAGGCTGCCGGGCAGCTCCGGGCCGCGCATCACGCAGGCCGTCGCGCCCGCGCCGGGCAGGCCCGGCTGCGCCGGAAGCGCGAGCGGCCGCGCGTCGCCCAGGCGCGCCAGCGCAGCCTGCGCGGCGGGAACGTCCTGCGCCGCCCACTGCACGACGCACGGGCGCGCGCACAGCCGCGCGGCGGTCTCCTCCTCCCGGCCGCGGGGCAGGCGCTGAAAGATCATCAGCCCCGCCTCGTCGCACGCGTCATAAAAGGCCTCGGCCTCCTCGCCGCAGACGAATAGCGCGTTCAGTCCCGCCTCCCGCGCCAGACGTACGAGCGCGTCAAAGTCCGCGCGCGCCGCAGCGGCATGGACGTCCGGCTCATGGCGGGCGCACAGCAGATGCACGGGCTCACCGTTGACGCCGCACAACATCGCCGGCTGTCCCGGCAGGCACAGCTCAGACTGCACGGTGCGAAAGCCCGTATGCATGCGCACACTGTCGCAGGCCATATTCCGTCGCAGCAGCTGCAACCGCGCCGACACGGGCGCATTGTTCCGGCCGGGACGCCACAGCGGCCAGGACACGTCGCCGGGGCGCATCGTATGCAGCAGCGCAGTGCGCGCGGCGGGCAGCGTCTCCTCAAACGAAAAGACGCCCAACACCTCGTCTCCCGCGGTGAGCGCGTAGCGCAGCGTATAGCGTCCGGGCACGAACGCCTCGACCGCGACCTCCGCCACCAGCTCGTCCGCCTGCGCGCGCAGCGCCATGCGCTCGATGCGCGCGGCGCTTACGCCCACGAGCCTCACGCGCCCCGGAATGCCCTGCGCGGCGCGCGGGGGCACGCCCACGGGCGGCGCGGGATCGAACGCCAGCTCAAAGGGCACCTCCTCGCGCCCGAAGGCCTCCTGCGTCACGTCGGCCAACAGCGGGCCGTCCGAGAAGGCGATCTCCCGCCCGCCCACGCGCAGCACGCCCGCGCCGCGCAGCGCCTCAAAGCGCAGATAGACCCGCTCGTCCGCCAGGCCGCGCACGTCCGCCACGCCGGAAAACGTCCACGCGCGCAGCGCCGCCCACTCGGCCTCTCTCGCACGCAGGCCCTCCTCCAGCCCTTCGACGGCGCCCGCGCCTGACAGCGCCTGCAACACCGTGCACGGCGGACGCACATCCAGCGCGTATCCTGCGCCCGAGAGGCGCAGCGACGTGATCTCCCGCTTGCAAGCCACCGGTATCTCCCCCGTTTCTTCCCGAACCGCATGCGAATTTGTGGAAATGCGCAACAAACCGGCCCGTTTGGACGTTCTTAATAGTAGGCGGCGTCAGCTCAGCAGGCGGCCGGCCATGAGCAGGCCCACCGCGCTCTTGCCGTCGCACAGCTCCCCGCGCATCACCCGCTCGATCGCCTCGCCCAGCGGCATGCGCACCACGTCGAGGAACTCATCCTCATCCGGGTGCGCCTTGGCCGCGCTCAGGCCTGTGGCCAGATACAGCGCGATGCGCTCTGAGCTGAAGCCGGGCGTCGTCAGCAGGACCGTGAGCGGCTGCCAGCGCTGCGCGCGCAGGCCCGTCTCCTCCTCCAGCTCGCGCTTGGCGCACACGAGGGGATCCTCCCCCGGCGCATCCAGCTTGCCGGCGGGGATCTCCAGCGTCACCCCGCCCACCGCCACGCGGTGCTGGCGTACGAGCGTGACGAAGCCCGCGTCGTCCACTGCGACGACTGCCGCCGCGCCGCGGTGCAGCACGATCTCGCGCGGCGCGAGCGCGCCGTCAGGCAGACGCACGGTCCACTTTTCCACGTCGATGACCTTGCCGTCAAAGATGCGCTCGCGCGACACCGGCGTCTCGCGCAGTCCCTGCTCGCCGTCTCCCTGTTGCATCCTGATTCCTCCTTCGTATATATGGAAAGGGTTGTCTGGGGGTATGTTCGAGCCAAAGGGCCTCATTTCCTGCCTGACCGCGTGCCGGGCGCGAATTTGCGCGAGCCGTTTGCGTTGACAAGTGCCGCGGCGCAAGCTACAATTGAAGCATGTCAAGGGTTACATCCATCCGCGCGCATATGCCGCGCAGCCACAAATGACACCGGCCTGATCGCCACAGATTTTCAAGGAGGGGTTGCATGAAAACGCAACGGTTCATCCGCCGTGCGCTGGCCTTTCTTCTGGGCCTAGCGCTGTGCCTGCCCGCCGCGGCCGCGACGGGCGAGCAGCTCTCGCCTGCGAACGTCTCGGCGCTGTATACGGCGCCCGATGGCAGTGTGCAGAGCTATCCCGCCGTCCTGCTGACCGACTCGCAAGGGACGACGGACGTATACTGGATTCAGGTGCCAGACGCTTCAATGCTGTCTACCCTGAACCTGCAGGTCGAGGCCTACGGCCCTGACGGCATGCCGCTTGCCCTGATGTTCCAGCCGGACATCCTCGCCTCGTCGCTCGACCTGAGCCAGAGCGTCGCCGCGCCCCTGCTGATCTCCGGCACGACGGACGCGTATTCCGTGCGCTTCTACGTCGTGGCCTCAGCGCCTGACGTGGCGATGCCCGATCCGATCAACCCCGAGGCGATCGACGGTTACATCTACGGCGCCGGCCTGCAGCCCTCGCGTGAGACGGCGCCCGTCCCCGAGACGCCCGTTCCCGAGACGCCCGTCCCCGAGACGCCCGTCCCCGAGACGCCCGTCCCCGAGACGCCTGTCCCCGAGACCCCTGTCCCTGAAACGCCTGTCCCCGAGACCCCTGTCCCGGAGACGCCCGTCCCCGAGACCCCCGTCCCCGAGACGCCTGTCCCAGAGACGCCTGTCCCAGAGACGCCTGTCCCAGAGACCCCTGTCCCAGAGACGCCTGTCCCGGAGACGCCTGTCCCTGAGACGCCCGTTCCGGAAACCCCGGCCTTTGACCCGGCCATCGCGATCGGCCATTACGTCGCCGCCGCCGGCGCGGAGGGCCCCGCCATGCTCATGCAGGAGCCCGGCCTCGTCGACGACCGCGTGTCGTATGTCGATGCGGGCGAGCCGCTATTCGTGAACACGTTCTTCCTCAGCGACGACGGCGTCTACTGGTTCTTCGTCACCCGCTTCACGACAGGGGAGGAGGGCTTTGTGCGTATGCGCGACGTCTCCTACGTCGCCCCGGAGGACGAGGAGGCGCTGCTGGCGCCCTACCTGCCCGCCTCGACGCCGGTTCCCGAAACGCCAGTCCCGGAAACGCCGGTCCCGGAGACCCCCGTCCCTGAAACGCCAGTCCCGGAGACCCCCGTCCCCGAAACGCCCGTTCCCGAGACCCCCATCCCGGAAACCCCCGTCCCGGAAACCCCTGTCCCCGAAACGCCCGTCCCGGAGACCCCCATCCCCGAGACGCCCGTTCCGGAGACCCCTGTCGAGAACGCCTATGAGCCTGGCTCCTATGCGCTGGTGAACGTGGGCGCCTGCGCGCTGCGCAGCGCGCCTGAGCAGCGCGACGATACGCTCATCGACCGTTACGCCGCCGGCACGCTGGTGCGCGTGGACGGCACGGTCGAGGGCGGCGAGTGGCTTGACGTGCTGCTCTTCGACGACGCGCGCCAGACGACGCGCGACGGCTACATGATGAAGAGCGTGCTCGACGCGATCCCGCAAGCCGACGGCGAGGCGCGCGTGGAGGCCTTCAAGGCCGCCGGCGGCTCCATCGCCGTGGACGACATCGTCGGCTCCGTCGATCTGGGCTACGATCCCGACGCGCTGGTCTACCCGCAGTACGCCAAGCCCGTGGTCGACGAGACGCATCCCGACCTGCTGATCACGCTGCTGCCCGGCCCGGGCGAGCAGCCCGGCACCGGCGAGGTGCAGACCGTACCCGCCGACGAGCTGCTCATCTTCGACGGCTACGAGCGGGATGCGGACGGCCGCGTCTGGTTCAAGGCCACGCTGTACGGCTCCGGCCAGACCGGCTACGTGCTGGCAACCGACACGCAGCTGGTCGATACGACCGTCGCGCAGCAGGAGATGGACCGCATCGATGCGAACCGCCCGCAGGGCACGCCCGAACCCACGCTGGAGCCTTCGCTTGAACCCACGCTGGAGCCCACGCTCGAGCCCACGGCCGAGCCTGAAACGGAGGATCCGCAACCTCTGACGCTGGGCGACGTCTACCACTACGGCCGCGCGACGGTCGACAAGGGCGGCAAGGTCAACCTGCGCCGCGGCGCCGGCACCGGCGAGAACATCGTCGAGGAGGTCGCCGACGGCACCGTCCTGTGGGTGATGGAGCAGGTCGCCAACGCCAAGGGCGAGCTGTGGTGCCATGTGAAGAACACGGCCACCGGCAGAACCGGCTACATGATGTCCTCCTATGTGCAGCTGATGGGCGCAAACGAAGAGGCGGCCTACCGCGCCTCGCTGGACAGCCCCGAGCCCACGCCTACGCCCTCGCCGGAGCCGACGCTCGCGCCCACGCCGACGCCCGAGCCGACGCCCACGCCCGAGCCCGGCACCACGCCGGCCCCGACCCAGACGCCTGCGCCCTATGCGGGCTATGCCAAGACGCTGCGCAACAACGTGTTCGTGCGTCAGGTTGCGGGCGACAGCGCGACGACGCTTTCGACCATCCCCACGGCCGGCACCGTCGTGGACGTGCTCGACCAGCAGTATGTGGACGGTCAGCGCTGGCATCTGATCATCTACAGCAACGTGCGCGGTTTCGTACGCGACGACGAACTGCAGGCGCTCACCGAGGACGAGTCCAAGGCCTATGAGGATAGCCTGAAGACGCCCGAGCCCGCCGCCACGCCCACGCCCGAGCCCACGCCCACCCCCACCCCGGCCCCCACCGCCACGCCCTTGCCCACCGCCACGCCGCTGCCCTTTGAGGGCTATGCCTACACGACGATGGACAACGTCGTCCTGCGCGGCAATCCCTCCGACGGCGCGTCCATCGAGTACGTCATCGAGGATACGAACAGCGTCGTCTACGTCGTGGGCCAGTCGTATGTCGATGGCCAGCAGTGGCACCTCACGCGCTATGAGAACCGCTGGGGCTACATCCACAACAGCCAGCTGCGCTTCATGACCTACGACGAGGTGCAGGCCTACCTGCAAAGCCTCGTCACGCCCACCCCGGCGCCGGTCTCCACGCCGCAGCCGGTCAACTCCAACAGCCCCAGCAGCTATGCCGTCACGACTGCCGACAAGGTCAACATGCGCAGAGACGCCGGCATGGATGCCTCCGTGCAGACGGTGCTGTCCAAGAACTCGCTGTTGCTCGTGCTGGGCAGTACGTCCAATGGAGGCTATACCTGGTATCGCGTCGACTATCACGGCACCGTCGGCTATGTGCGCGGCGACTTCCTGAAGGTCATGAGCATTGCCGAGCTGAACACCTACCTGCAAAGCGGCGCGGGCAGCTCTTCGTCCGGCAGCAGCAGCGGCAACAACGTCGACTACACCGGCAACTACAACGGCAAGCCGCTGGCCACGATCAATCCCAACCAGAACACCTGGGTGACGCCGACCATCACGGGCATGCCCGACTACTCCACGGCCACGCCCATCCCGACGTCCACGCCCATCCCGACCGCCACGCCCAGTCCCTTCGGCCCGGATGAGGACGACGGCGGCGACCCGATCACCCTGCGCACGACGCAGAACAACGTCTCCGTGCTCTCCATCGCCAATGACGCGACTTCCGTACAGTCCTACATTTCCACCGCGGGCACACAGATACAGTCGACCCGACAGGTCACCGTGGACGGCCGCGTCTGGTATGAAGTCTCCTACAACGGCCGCACCGGCTATGTCGACAGCGCCTACGTCGAGCCCGTTGTCACGGCCAGTCCGTCGGCATCGGCTGCGCCTGTGACCGAGACGGAGTCCTCCGGCGCGCCGCTGCTCCTGCTGGGGCTGGGCGTCCTGCTCATCGGCGGCGCGGCGTCTGCCTACGGCTTCATCGTGCACCGCAACAACATCCGCAAGGAAGAGGAGCGTCAGCTTGCCCAGCGCCGCGCGCAGCAGCAACAGCAGCAGCGCCGTGCGCAGCAGCGTCCCGTCGATCCGAATAGCACGCAACGCACCTCGACCGTTCGCCCACAGGGCGGCGCATTCCGCCCCGGCATGACCGGTGCGGCCGGTACGATCGGCGCAGCCGGTGTGGCCGGCGCGGCCGGTGTGGCCGGCGCGGCCGGTGTGAATCGTGCGACCGGTGCGACCGGTGCGGCCGGTGCGACCGGTGCGGCTGGCACGCCGCGCCCGACCGGCATGACCGGTATGCCCCAGCGACCCGTCTCTCCGTCCGGCCCGGCTCGTCCGGCGCAGCCCAATCCCTATGCACGTCCGACCGGCGCGACCGGTGCGGCCGGCGCGACCGGCACAGCAGGCGTGGCCCCGCAGGTCACTCGTCCTACGGCGCCCAAGGCCCCGACCGGTGCCACCGGTGCGGCCGGTGCGACCGGCACAGCAGGCGTGGCCCCGCAGGTCACCCGCCCCACGCCGCCCCAGGCCCCGACCGGCGCGACCGGCGCGACCGGCGCGGCCGGCGCGACCGGAGCGACTGACTCCGAAAGCGCCGAGCATCGCCGCCGCCGTGCGCGGCCGACGGATCGTCCGCTCGACATGTAACCCCACGCTCAAGGCCGGTCAGGCAACGCCTGACCGGCCTTTTTTCACCTTTGGTGACATCGTTACGGTCTGGAAGCGCGGCCTGTCCTATAATGAGTCCATCAACAGGACGCCGTAGCCCGAGCGCTGACGGCGGCACAAGAGGAGGCGCGTCATATGGTGATGACGATTACAAAGGAAAACTTTCAGCAGGAGGTCCTGCACAGCGACCGGCCCGTGCTGCTCGACTTTCACGCCGTGTGGTGCGGCCCGTGCCGCATGCTCTCCCCCATCGTGGACGAAGTCGCGCGCGAGCGGGCGGACGTAAAGGTCGGCAAGGTGGACATTGACGCGCAGCCGGAGCTGGCCGCAGCCTTTCGCGTATTCAGCGTACCGACGCTTGCCGTCGTGCAGGGCGGCAAGATCGTCGCTCAGAGCGCGGGCGCTCGGCCCAAGAGCCAGGTGCTGGCGATGCTGCCCAGCGCCTGAGCTGGCAGGCAATACAAAAAGTCCCCCGGGGAAAGGCCTCCCCGGGGGATTGTGTTACAGTCCGTTGCGCTCATAGCCCGCGCCGTTCCCGTCGTTGAACCAGTAGGGACGGTCCTCGCGCCGGTAGAACACCGTGCGCAGCAGGTTCGGCTCCTCGCGCAGCCTCGCCTCCAGCTCGTCGCGCACCTGCGCATAGGCCGGGTCGGCATACAGGTTGGTGAACTCGTAGGGGTCCTTTTCCAGGTCGTACAGCTCGCGGAAGATGGGCGTGTCGTCGGTGACCTCAAATCCCTTGGCGTTGACGCACAGCTTGATGTGCCCCTTGACGATCGCCACGCGCCCTTCGCACGAGGAGAGCACGACGTCGCGCCCGCCCGCGGCCACCACCTCGTCCAGCGGCCGCCCGTCGATCCCCTGCGGAACCTCGGCGCCGCCCATGCCCAGCAGCGTGGGAAACACGTCCATGCTCGACACCCGCTCGGCAATGTCCCGCCGCGTCTTCTGTCCCGGATGGTGCACCACCAGCGGCACGCGCAGCACGTCGTCGTACACGGCGCTGTTCTTCCCCCACAGGCTGTGGTTGCCCATCATGTCGCCGTGGTCGGCGGTGAAGACGATGTACAGATCGTCGCCCCAGATCGACTCGGCCTTCTCGATGATGCGCTGGATGTAGTCGTCGATCTGCACGATGTTCGCATAGTACTTGCGCCGCCAGGCGCGCCAGTACGCCTCGGTGTAGTTCTTCTGCGCGCCGTCCACCGCGTTGCCGCCGCCCTCCGGGCCCGGCCCGATGCCGTAGTAGCTCATGCGGTTGTGCTTGGTCTCGTCCTCCCACTCGCCCTCGCGCCAGCGGCGCGGGATGTCCCGGTCCATGTCCACCCGCGCCTCATATTCGCTGGGCGCATCCATCGGATAGTGCGGGCCGGAAAAGCTGACCCACATGAAGTGCGGCTGTCCGGCGCTGCAGCGATCCAGGTAGTCCAGCGCCTTCTGACCGGTCCAGGAGTCGGGGTGCGTCTCCTTCGGATTCGGAAAATCGGCCAGCTCGCCGGGCACCTTGTCCTGCACGAAGCGGCGGCGGTACTCCGCCAGCAGGCCCTTGCGCTCCATCTCCTGGGAGTAGTCATCATAGTACCACAGGGAGATGTTTTTGTCATCCTGCAGGTCCAGATGGTCCATGCCCAGGGCCTTGTAGTAGACCTTGAAGTGCTCGTATTCCTGCGTCAGGTAGGGACGCACGGCCGGGTACGGGCAGGGTACGAAGTGACACTTGCCGTGCATCGAGGTCGTATAGCCGCTCCCCTGCAGGCACGTGAACAGGTTGGGCAGCTGCAGCGGCAGCGAGGCGCCAAAGTTGTTGCTGATGCAGCCGTTGTTGTGCGGCATCAGGCCCGTCATCCACGTGCAGCGCGCGGGCAGGCACACGGGGCTGGCGGAATAGGCGGTCTCATAGACGTCCGAGCGCGCCATCAGGCCGCGCAGCCCGGGCAGCTCATAGGGCAGTGCGGGGCTGTAGACGGTATCCAGGTGCTGCTCGTCCGTGGTGATGAACAGGATGGACGGCTTGCCCATCGTCGAATGCCTCCTTCTGTGCGGCGCAGGCTGGGCGCGGGAGCTCATCCCCCGCGCCCTGACCCCTTATTCCGCGATCGTGTTGGCCATGTAGCGGTCGTAGGCGCTCTGCATGGCGTCCAGCGCCTCCTGCAGGCCCATGCCCTCGACGGTGCTGACAAAGGTATCCCAGTTGTCCAGGGGCTCCGTGCCCACGATGAACTTGAGCACCATCTCATCCACATAGGTGTCGATGTCGCTCATCACGCGGGTCTTGGTCTCGGTCTCGTCGGCGTTCAGGCTGATATTGGGCAGGTACAGCGCGCTGTCCAGCAGCGGATCGTCGTCATAGAGCATGCGGATGGCCGTCGCCTCCGGCGACTTGAGCAGGTTGGCATGGCAGACGGTGTCGCTATAGGCGTGGGAAGCGGCGTTGTGCATCTTGAAGTAGTAGTTCAGGCCCTCCTGAGAGATGCCGTTGTAGTCCCACATGACGGGCAGGTACTGATGTACGCCGTCAACGATCTCGTAGTTCAGGCCCTCGATGCCCCAGTTGGCCAGCTCGATGCCCGGCTCGGTGTACAGGAAGTTGAGCCACTGCACGGCCAGCTCCGGCTGCTCGCAGGTGCTGGAGACGACGACCATGCCATAGTTCAAGTCCTTGCTGACCAGGCTGGCCTGATAGCCGTCCCAATGCAGGAACTGATCCTCTGTCTGGCGCGGATAGGGCGTGGACAGCACGGTGTAGCCCTCGGCCTCGCCGAAGTTGTACGCGGCAACGATGGGCTTGTCATACGTGCCGATCTCGCCCAGCGCAAACATCGTGTCGACATTGCTCTGGCTGATGAAGTCCTTGGAGATGTAGCCCTTGGCGTACCAGTCGTGCATGAGCGTCAAGTACTCGCGGAAGCCGTCCTGCACCTGGCCGTACTTGACCTGGCCATCCTCCTGATAGAAGTCCTCGCGCAGGCCGAAGGCGCCAATGAACTTCTCCTCATAGCCGTCGGCGGCGAGCATGTAGGGCGTGATGCCGGCGGCGAGCATCTTCTCAAAGAGCGCATCCCAGTCGTCAATGGTGGCGGGCACCTCCGTCACGCCCACCTGGTCGAGCACCTCCTGCTTGAGCACCAGGCGCATCCAGGCGGGATTGGGCGTGTGGAAGATGCGGTAGAACGCGCTGATCGTGCCGTCGCTGTCCGTGGCCTCGCGCCAGATGCTCTCGTCGGAGGTGATGACCTCCCAGTACTCGGGCGCGTAGTCGGGCAGGTACGGCGCCAGGTCGATGAAGTAGCCGTCCAGCACGCCCTGGTAGGTGCCGTCGGCGTACAGCTGCGCGTTGATGATGATGTCAGGGATGTCGCCGGAGACGAGCAGCATGTTCAGCGTCTCCGCGGCGGCCGAGGTCGTGGGCGAGATGAACTCGACGTGCACGCCCGTCAGGCGCTCCAGCTCCTGGTTGTAGGGCGTCTCGTTCCAGTCGCTGATGTAGTCCTGCAGGTTCGCATCCATCGGGCAAAAGACGGTGAGCGTGGCGGTCTCGCCCTCGGGCACCAGGCGCGTCGAGGACGCGTCCGTCTCGGCCAGCGCGCCCGCGGGCATGCAGGCCACCAGCAGCGTCAGAACGAGCAGGAACAGGCAGATTCGTTTCATGGCTATACCTCCTATTTTTGTACCGGATTGCTCCGGCGAGTTTCATCAGCCCTTGACCGAGCCGAGCATCACGCCCTTGACAAAGAACTTCTGTACGAACGGATAGACGACCAGGATCGGCACGATCGACACGACGATCACAGCGTACTTGGTCAGCTCCTTGAGGTAGATGGCGTTGGCATCCTCGGTGGTGCCGGCCGCGCCGTCAAAGAGCAGGATGTCGCGCACGAACATCTGCAGCGGGTACAGGCCGGTATCGGTCAGGTAGATCATGGACGTGAACCAGCTGTTCCAGTGCTCGACCGCGTAGAACAGCAGCATGACCGCCATCGTCGCCTTGCACACGGGCACGTAGATCTGGCACAGGATGCGCAGATCGCTCGCGCCGTCCAGGTAGGCCGACTCCTGCAGCTCGTCGGGCACGCCCGCAAAGGACGTGCGCATGACGATCAGGTTCCAGGTGTTGATCGCCACCGGCAGCACGATCGCCCAGCGCGTGTTGAGCATGCCCAGCCCTTTGACCAGCATGAATGTGGGGATGATGCCGACATTAAAGTACATTGTAAAGACGAATAGAAACACGAAAAGTTTGCGTAGCGGCCACCCCCTGCGCGCCAGCGCGTATGCGCCCAGCGAGGTGAGCACGATGTTGATCGCCGTGCCCACGAGCACGTAGAAGAGCGTGTTGCCATAGCCAATCAGGATGTTGGGGTTGTTGAACACCGTCTGATAGCCGCGCAGGGAGTAGCCCGTGGGCCACAGCAGCGCGCCGCGGTGGCGGATGAGCCGCACGGGGTCGCTGAAGGAGGCCGCCAGCACGTGGATGCAGGGATACAGACACAGCAGCGCCACAAGCGTGATGATCGCGTAGTTGAGCGCGGTCAGGCTGCGCTGAGGCAGGTCGCGTTTTTCGATCATGGCTTTTCCCTCCCCCTCACCACAGGCTGTTGCCCGTCACGCGCCGGCTGAATGCGTTGGCGCTCACGAGGATGACCAGGTTGACCACGGAGTTGAACAGGCCGACCGCCGCGCCGTAGCTGTAGTCCATCTCCGACAGGCCGCGCCGGTACACGTAGCTGGAGATGACGTCCGCCGTCTCGTAGGTCGCAGGGCTGTACAGCAGGATCACCTTGTCAAAGCCCACGAGCATCATGCGGCCCACGCGCATGATCAGCTGCACGACGATGACGGGCATGAGCGCGGGCAGGTTCACGTGCCAGATGCGCTGCAGGCGGCCCGCGCCGTCGATGGCGGCGGCCTCGTGCAGCGAAGGGTCGACGCCCGTGAGCGTGGCCAGGTAGATGATCGTACCCCAGCCGACGTTTTGCCAGATGTCGGAGGCGACGAAGACCGTGCGGAAGTAGCGCGGATTGGCCAGCAGGCTTGTGCGTTCCAAGCCCAGCATGGCCAGCACGTCGTTGATCAGGCCGTCCGACTCGCAAAACTCCGCCAGCAGGCCGCACACGACGACGATGGAGATGAAGTGGGGCATGTACGTGACCGTCTGGATGACGTTCTTGTAGCGGTTGTCGGCCATCTGATGGATCATCAGCGCGAAGACGATGGACGCCGTGAACGCGAAGGCGATCTGGTACAGGTTGATCAGCAGCGTGTTGCGGATGACGCGCCAGGCGTAGACGCCGCCGAGGAACTCCACAAAGTTGTCCAGGCCGACGAAGCGGCTGCCGGCGATGCCGCGCATGGGCTTGTAGTCCTGAAACGCGATCACCGCGTAGTACATGCCCGCATAGTGAAAGATGACGTAGTAGAGCACGACGGGGATCAGCATCAGGTAGATGTACTTATAGCGCTGCATCCGCCGCAGCAGAGGGCGCGCCTGGCGATGCGGCGCGCGCAGCGTTCTGGCGGGTTCCGCCATTTTTTTCACTCCCTTTCTGGCGATTCTCCGGCTGCCCCTCTTGGGCGTGCGGCCGGTCGATTGATGGATTCAGCATACCTCCATCCCGCCCTGCGCGCAATTGGCCAAACGCGTTTCCCTTTGCGCACGCAAAAGGCGGGGGATTTGCAAAACCGAAACCGCTTTGCAAATCCCCCGCCAGGCCGCCTGCCGCCTGCGTTTTTGCCTCAGGCCTTGGGCCTGTGCAGCGCCCTGTACTCGCTGGGCGTAACCCCCTCGTATTCCTTGAACTTGCGGTTGAAGCTGGCAATGTCCACGTAGCCGCAGCGCTGGACGATGTCCTTGATCTTCTCCTCCGTCTGCGCCAGGTCGCGCTTGGCGCGCTCCAGGCGCAGGCCGGAGACGTACTGGTTGTAGCTCAGGCCGGTCTCGTCCTTGAGAAACCGGTTGATGAACGTGGGCGAGTAGCCGGACAGCTCCGACAGGCGGCTGATGGAGAAGTCGGACTCGAAGCAGTGCTCCTGAATGATGGCCAGGATGCGCCTGCGCCGCTGGTCGACGGCGGAACCGCGCCGCTGCGCGACGCTGGCGCAGTTGCGGCGCGTCAGCTCCATCATGCGCTCGGCGAAGCGCCGGCTGTCGGCGAACAGGTCCAGCGAGCCGGCCTCCGGGCGCAGGCCGTCGGCGACCTCCTTGTCGCAGGCGCTCAGCGCCTTGGAGAACAGGTCGTAGCGCAGGTAACTGGCGTTGAGCAGACTGCTGTGCAGCGCATTCATATGCGCCAGCAGACTCTCCAGCAGCGCGGAGGCGGCCTGAAAGTCGACGCTGCGCAGGCTCTGCAGGTAGATCTCCACGTCGCGGTGCAGCTCCCAGCGCGTGCCTGTAGCCGCGCCGCCGCCGTCCTGGCTGTACAGGCGGATGCGCTCGCGCCCACCGTCCGCCGTACCCTCATTGAGGGCGATATACGCCTCCAGGAACGACTCGGACGCGTGCTCCACGCCCGTGACGATCAGGCCCGCGCTCATGCGGATGTCCGCCGCGCCGTTGATCAGCAGGATGTCGTACAGGTCCATGCACTGCATGCGGCGGTGATCCTCCGCCGAGTCGCAGAAGACCAGAAACGCAAACAGCCGGTCCTCCTCCAGCAGCACGCCGTAGCCCTCGATGCTGTCAAAGAGGATCTGTTCGAGCATGGGCCGCTGCAGCAGGCCAAAGCTCTCGTTGCCGCCCGACACGAGCGCCACATAGCACGGGCCCTCCATCTGCTCCGAGGGCAGCAGCTGCTGGAGCTGGCGGCGCATCGGCTCGTCCAGCGAACCGCGCAGCACCTGTTGGAGCAGATGCCCGCGCACCACCGGCTGCTGGCGCGCGAGCGTCTCATGCAGCAGGCGCGTCTCGGAATACATGCGGTTGAGCTGATCGCCGATGAAGGCCAGCTCCCCATCCCCGTTGGGCAGGGGCGCCTCGCTTCCGCCCTGGCGCTCGATCGTATCCAGCAGCGCCTTGATCGGCCGGTAGGAATAGCGCGCCAGCGCGATTGCGCCCAGAACGATGCCCGCCATCACCAGCAGCAGCACGACCAGCGTGCCCACCTGCATGCGGTTCATGTCCATGTACAGCTGATCCAGCGGCAGCGCGATGACAAATTCACACCCATATTGGTCGGACTTGTGGCGCAGCACGTCGAAGCGGCCGTCGCTCAGCTTTTTGGACACGACATCGCCCGAGAGCACGCGCAACATCTCCAGGCGTTTCGCCTCGTCCTGCGGCTCGCGCTCGCGCGCGACCGCCAGCTCCAGATTGGCCGTGTACAGGTAGAAGTAGTCCGGCATGACGCCGATGTAGTCCGCGGCAATCTGCTCGATCGCCTCGCTGTCAATCAGAAAGACCAGCGCGCCCTTGCGGCTCAGGCTTTGGATGTAGCAGGGAAACAGCGCGGCCACCGTGCCCGAAAAGCCGCCCGTCTCCGGCGCGTAGAGCGGCGCCAGGTCAAAGTAGCCCGTGTTGTTCAGCCGGGTGAAGAAGCGCGAGTTGTTCAGGTCGATCTCGCCGGCATACTCCTCCTCCAGCGCCCGGTATGAGACGCGCCCCTGCGCGGTGTACACATGGGTATCGCCCGCCAGGTACAGCAGCACGCGCGCGCCCAGGCGGTTGCCGGCCTCCATCTGCGCCAGGCGGCCCACGACCGCGCCGGCGTCCGCATCGCCCCCGTCCAGATCCTTGAGCGCCTGCGAGGCGGAAAAGCCGTCGGCTACGGACTGCATGTCCGCAATCAGGGTGTCAAAGTGGGTCGCCGTCTGGATGACGGAACGGCGGTACAGCTCCTTGGCGCTGTTGCTGTAGTTCTGGCGCAGCAGGATCATCACGGCGGCAATGACGACGATCACCGGAATCAGCGCGATGCAACAATAGGAGACGAAGTAACGGCTGTACACGCTCCGTCTCCGGCGAATCGCTGGCCGCATGCGGTCTTCCCCCTTTTTGGTGTTGACGCACTGCGTTTTTTTGTGCGTTTCGCCTTATTGTACATCAACTGCGCGGCGAGGGCAAGCGGATTTCGCTTCAATCCACCCTTCCCCATGCCTGCACGATTTTTCCGAATCCCTTGTCCTGCGCGCCGATTTCCGATATACTGTGTGTAAACACATACCAGCGGCGGCGCCGCCGCTTTGGAAGGAGACCGCCCCCGATGCTTCCGCTTGAATCGCCCTTTGCCTCCGCGCCCGTGCCCAACACGGTGCTCATCGTCGACGACGACGAGATCAACCGCGGCATATTGGAAAACATCTTTGCCCCTGCCCACGACATCGAACAGGCCGAGGACGGCGTGCAGGGCCTGCAGGCCATCTTGCGCAACCCCGACCGCCTGTGCGCCGTGCTGCTGGACGTGGTCATGCCGCGCATGGACGGCATCACCGTGCTGCGCCGCCTGCGCCAGGCCGGGCTGCTGCAGCGCCTGCCGGTGTTTCTGATCACCGCCGAGGCCAGCGACAGCGTGCTCAAGGACGCCTATGAGCTGGGCGTGATGGACGTCATCAGCAAGCCCATCGTCCCGTTCGTGGTGCTGCGCCGCGTGCAGTCCGTGGTCGAGCTGTTCAAGGCGCGGCGCCGGCTGAACAACGTCGTGCTCATGCAGCAGGCAGACCTGCTGGCCAAGGCCGAGCAGATCGTGCAGCTCAACATCGGCATGATCGAGGCGCTGTCCACCGCGATCGAGTTTCGCAGCGGAGAGTCCGGCGAGCACGTACGCCGCATCCGCGACATCACGCGCCTGATGCTGCTGCGCACCGAGCTGGGCGCGGGCCTGTCCGCGGAGACGGTCGACCAGATCGCCCTGGCGGCGATCATGCACGACGTGGGCAAGATCGCCATTCCCGACGCGATCCTCAACAAGCCCGGCCGGCTCACGCCCGAGGAGTTTGAGGTCATGAAGACCCACACCGTGCAGGGCGCGCTGCTGCTGGAGAAGATCCCGCAGCTGCGCGAAAACGAGGCCTACGCCTATGCCTACGACATCGCGCGCCATCACCACGAGCGCTGGGACGGCCGCGGCTATCCCGATGGCCTCAAGGGGGACGAGATCTCCGTCTGGGCGCAGGTCGTCTCCCTGGCCGACGTGTACGACGCGCTCAGCTGCAAGCGCGTATACAAGGCCGCGTTCCCGCGCGAGCAGGTGCTGGAGATGATCCGCGACGGCCAGTGCGGCGCGTTCAACCCGCGGCTGCTGGACTGCTTCTTCGCCGTCGAGGCCGACCTGGCGCGCCTGTACGAGCACGCCTGAACCCGACCCAATCAAGAGGAGGATTTTCGACATGGACGCCCAAAGAAAAGAGACGCTCTGCGCCGCCGGCATCGACGTGGACGCCGCGCTCGCGCGCCTGATGGGCAGCGACGCGCTGCTGGAACGCTTTTTGAAGAAATTCGCCGCCGACGCCAACTACGCGCGCCTGCAGGCCGCCTTCGATCAGGCCGACCGCGACGGCGCCATCGCCGCCTCGCACACGCTCAAGGGCATGTGCGGCAACCTGTCCATGACGGCGCTGTTCGACCTGTTCACGCGCCAGGTGGCCCTGTTGCGCGCGGACGACTGGGCGGCAGCCGCCGCGCTGATGCCGGACATCGCCCAGGGCTATGCACGCGCCCTGCAGGCGATCCAGGCATGTTTCGGCTGATCCACACACGGGACAGAAAGGACGCCTGTGGTTATGAAGCGAAGGATCAAGCGCTTTCTCCTGTTGAGCCTGACCGGCGTGCTGGCGCTGTGCATAGGCGTCTTTAGCGCCATCACGCTGTTCATGCTGCGCCAGAGCGATCAGACGATCAGCGCCGTGGGCGAGATCTACATGGCCGAGATGGACCGCCAGCTCAAGCGCCACTACGAGACCATCATCGACCTGCGCCTGGACCAGGTCGAAAACATCGTCTTTTACGTGCCGCCCGAAGACGAGCCCACCTACACCGAGGACATGCGCGCGCGCCTGGCCGCGGACGCGCAGGCGCGTGGGCTAGCCTACCTGGCGCTGCTGTCCACGGAGGGCGACGCCGACGTGCTCTACGGCGAGCCCGTGACGTTCGGCGACCCGGAGGGCCTCCTGCGCTCGCTCAACGACGGCACGCGCAAGATCTCCTCCGGCCGCACGGCGTCGGGCGAAACGCTGATGCTCTTCGGCTGCTCGGTGGGCTACCCGGTCTCCCGCAGCTACCCGATGAAGGAGGGCGGGCGCTGCACCGCGCTGATCGCCGGCCTGCCCATCAGCTACATCGACGAGACGCTCTCCCTGGACGTCGACGAGAGCCTGATCTACTCGCACATCGTCCTGCGCAACGGCAACTTCCTGCTGCAAAGCGCCGGCAATCCGGACGACAACTACTTCGAATGGCTGCTGCAAAACGCCTCGTTCGAGGAGGGCACGCCCGAGGAGAACGTCGCGCGCCTGCGCGAGGCGATCGGCCGCGGCGAGGACTACTCCTTTGTGCGCACGGCCGGCGGTCAGCGCAACCTCGTCAGCTGCTCCCCGCTGCCCCACTCCGACTGGTACCTCATCTCGGTCATGCCCCACGGCCTGCTGGACGAGTCCATCGCCGAGCTGGGCACGCGGCGCATCAGCGTCACGATCGGCGGGTTTATGCTGGTGCTGCTGGCGCTGCTGGGCGTCTTCTTTGCCTACGACCGCCTGTCGCGCCAGCAGCTGGCCGCCCTGGCGGCCGCGCAGCGCGAGGCCGAGCGCGCCAGCCGCGCCAAGAGCGAGTTCCTCTCCAACATGAGCCACGACATCCGCACGCCCATGAACGCCATCGTCGGCATGACGGCCATCGCCACTGCAAACATGGACGATCCCGACCAGGTGCGCGACTGCCTGCGCAAGATCACCCTGTCCAGCAAGCACCTGCTGGGGCTCATCAACGACGTGCTGGACATGTCGCGCATCGAGAGCGGCAAGCTGCAGCTCAACATGGACGAGACCTCGCTGCGCGAGATCACGGAGAGCCTTGTGTGCATCGTGCAGCCGCAGGCGCAGGCCAAGCGCCAGCACTTTGACATCTTCATCCGGGACGTGGAGCAGGAACGCGTGTGCTGCGACGCGGTCCGCCTCAACCAGGTGCTGATCAACCTGCTGTCCAACGCGCTCAAGTTCACGCCCGAGGGCGGCACGATCCACGTGACGCTCGCGCAGGAGCCCTCGCCTCTGGGCGCGGACTGCATCCGCACGCACTTCTACGTTCAGGACAACGGCATCGGCATGTCCGAAGCGTTTCAAAAGAAGATCTTCGAGTCCTTCGTGCGCGAGGACAACGCCCGCGTGCACGGCATCGAGGGCACGGGCCTGGGCATGGCCATCACCAAGCACATCGTGGACGCGTTGCACGGCACGATCCAGGTGCGCAGCGCGCCGAATCAGGGGTCGGAGTTCCACGTCACGCTTGACCTGCGCCGCGCAGGCCCGCAGGAGGAGGACATGCGCCTGCCCGCCTGGGATGTGCTCGTCGTGGACGACGATGAGCAGCTGCGCCAGAGCGCCGCGCAGGCTCTGAACGCCATCGGCGCGCACGCCGACGTCGCGCCTGACGGCCCCACCGCGCTGGCCATGGCGCGCGCGCACGCCTATCACGCCGTGCTGCTGGACTGGAAGATGCCCGGCATGGACGGCGTGCAGACCGCGCGCCAGCTGCGCCAGCAGCTGGGCGAGGGCGTGCCCATCCTGCTGATCTCGGCCTACGACTGGAGCGACGTGGAGCGGGATGCGCGCGAGGCGGGCGTGTCCGGCTTTCTGTCCAAGCCGCTGTTCAAATCCACGCTCTACTACGGCCTGCGCCGCTTCGCACAGGAGGCGTCCGACGCGCCGGCGGAGGAACCCGTGCCCGACGCGCCGGACTTTGCGGGCATGCGCCTGCTCGTGGCCGAGGACAACGAGCTCAACTGGGAGATCGCCTGCGAGCTGCTCTCGGCGTTCGGCTTCGAGCCGGACTGGGCGGAGAACGGCCAAATCTGCGTGGACAAGTTTGCGGCCAGCGCGCCCGGCACCTACGCGGCGGTGCTCATGGACCTGCGCATGCCCGTCATGAACGGCTACGACGCCGCGCGCGCCATCCGCGCCAGCGGCCGGCCCGACGCGCAGGTGCCGATCATCGCGATGACGGCCGACGCGTTTGCCGAGGACGTGCAGCGCTGCCACGAGGCCGGCATGAACGCGCACGTGGCCAAGCCCATCGACGTGCGGGAGCTCGTGCGGCTGCTGCAGCGCTATGTCCGGCGCGCGTAAATCCACGGAAAGATCGAAGGGCCCCGGCGGAAGCTTCCGCCGGGGCCCGTTTCATGCCTCGAGGCGTTCAAAGTACGCGATGAAGTTTTCGCCCGCGATGCCGCGCACTGTCTCCTCCGGATAGCCCAGCGCGCGCAGCGCGTCCAGGATGCGGGGCACGTCCTGCGGGCCGGTGCAGTCCAGCGGCGTGCGCTCGATGCCGTCAAAGTCCGAGCCGAAGCCGACATATGCCGCCCCGCCCAGCTGCGCAATGTGGTCGATGTGGCGCACGATGTCCGCCACGGTCGCCTCGCCGCCCGTCAGAAACGCCGGGTAGAAGTTGACGCCGATCCATCCGCCGCGCTCGATGAGCGCGCGGATCTGCGCGTCGGTCAGGTTGCGAAAGTGCGGATGCAACGCCGCGCAGCAGGAATGCGAGGCCATGGGCGGCTGGCTGTGGCGCTCGATCAGGTCCCAGAAGCCGCGCTCATTCAGATGCGACGTATCCGCCGCCATGCCCAGGCGCGCCATCTCGGCGAGCACCTGCCAGCCAAACGGCTTGATGCCGGCCTGCGAGCCATCCTTGGCGGGCGAGGCGATGGCGTTTTCGTGGTTCCAGGTGAGCGCGATCATGCGCGCGCCGCGCCGGCGAAACGCCTCCACGCGCTCGAGCTTATCCTCCAGGATCTCGCCGCCCTCCAGCGAGAGCAGCACGGCGCTCTCGCCCTCTTGGGCCTGCGACGGCGCGTCGACCGTCTTCCAGCCCTCGGCCTGGAGGCGCTCCAGCACCTCCAGCTGCGCCAGGGCCTTTTCATACGGATGCCCCTTGGGCCCCTCGCCGCCGGCGAACAGCGCGCAGGTCTGCACGCTCACGCCGCCCGCGCGCAGCGCCTCGGCCGTGACGCACGGTGCCTGTTCCGGATGCAGCGCGCGCAGGTAGAGCGTGTCGCAGTGCGTGTCGATGATGCGCATGGAACCCTTCCTTTCCCGGCCTCAGCCGATCTGCTCCTTGCCGCCCATGTACATGCGCAGCGGCGCAGGGATCGCGATGGTGCCGTCCGCGCGCAGGTTGTTCTCCAGGAACGCAATCAGCATGCGCGGGGGCGCGACGACGGTGTTATTGAGCGTGTGGGCCAGGTACTTGCCCTTCTCGCCGCGCACGCGGATGCCCAGACGGCGCGCCTGCGCGTCGCCGAGGTTGGAGCAGCTGCCGACCTCGAAGTACTTCTTCTGGCGCGGCGACCAGGCCTCCACGTCGCAGGACTTGACCTTCAGATCCGCCAGGTCGCCCGAGCAGCACTCCAGCGTGCGCACGGGGATGTCCAGCGAGCGGAAGAAGTCGACGGTGTTCTGCCAGAGGCGGTCGTACCACATACGGCTCTCCTCGGGCTTGCACACGACGATCATCTCCTGCTTTTCGAACTGGTGGATGCGGTACACGCCGCGCTCCTCGATGCCGTGCGCGCCGACCTCCTTGCGGAAGCACGGCGAGTAGCTCGTCAGCGTCTGGGGCAGGTCGGCCTCTTCCAGGATCGTGTCGATGAACTTGCCGATCATCGAGTGCTCGCTGGTGCCGATCAGGTACAGGTCCTCGCCCTCGATCTTGTACATCATGTTTTCCATCTCGGTAAAGCTCATCACGCCCGTGACGACGTCCGAGCGGATCATAAACGGCGGCACGTAGTACGTGAACCCGCGGTCGATCATGAAGTCGCGCGCATAGGAGAGGATGGCCGAGTGCAGGCGCGCGATGTCGCCCTTGAGGTAGTAGAAGCCGTTGCCGCTGGTCTTGCGCGCGCTGTCCAGGTCGATGCCGTTCAGGCGCTCCATGATGTCCACGTGATAGGGCACCTCAAAGTCGGGCACGACGGGCTCGCCGAAGCGCTCGATCTCGACGTTTTCGCTGTCGTCGCGGCCGATGGGCACGCTCTCGTCGATGATCTGCGGAATCACCTGCATGCGGCGCTTGATCTCGGCGGCGTATTCCTCCTCCTTGACCTCCAGCGCGGCCAGCTCCTCGGCGATCGCGGCGACCTCGGCCTTCTTGGCCTCGGCCTCGTCCTTCAGGCCCTTGGCCATCAGGCCGCCGATCTCCTTGCTCGTCACCTTGCGGCGGTTGCGCAGCGCATCAGCCTGCTGCATGGCCGCGCGGTTCTGGCGGTCCAGCTCGATCACCTCGTCCACGAGGGGAAGCTTGGCGTCCTGGAACTTCTTCTTGATGTTTTCGCGCACGAGGTCGGGGTCGTTGCGGATCAGGTTGATGTCGATCATGTGCTGTCCCTCCTGTTCATTCCGGGTACAAAAAGGAGCCGCCCGCCCGCATGGGACGAAGCGACTCCGTGTTGCCACCCACATTGCCGGCGATGCCGGCCGCTCTGCGCGCTGTATGGGGCGCGCCCCGGCGGCTCCTCGCCGCCCCGCATCGAAGAGTGGAATCGCCCGGCCCGCCGCCTGCTCGCACCGTCCGCAGGCTCTCTTGGCGCGGGGGAAGGGGCACTTTCTCTTCTCTAGCGCGGTGATCTGTTTCAAAAAGGCACGCTCACATGATAGCACAGCGCGCGCCGTTTTGCAAGCGGCATCGCGGGTTTTCTCACCCATCCGAGCCGTTTGCGCGCCCGTACAGGCTCCTGTACTTGCCGGGCGACATGCCCACCTCCGCCTTGAACATGCGCCCGAAGTTGGACGCGCGGCTGTAGCCGAGCCGGGAGGCGACCTCCTCCAGCGGAATCGTCTCGTCCGTCAGCAGCTCGAACGCGCGGATGAGCTTCTGCTGGTTGACGTAGGTCGAGAACGTCTGGTGGAACGTGCGCTTGAACAGGTGGCTGAACGCGGACTCGGACAGGCCGAACGCCTCGGAGGTCGTATAGATCGAAAAGTCCGGATCGAGCAGCCGCTCGTCGATGTAGAGCAGCACGTCCTGCGGCAGCTGGCGCTGGCGCGTCGCGTCCGGCCGGGGCATGCCCGCCATGACCGCCTCCGCCGCGCCGCGCAGCAGCGACTCCATCCGCCGGGCGTCGCCCACGCGCCCGCGCGCCAGCGGGTTGAGCTTCTCCAGCGTCTTGGCGTCCAGGCCGCCCTGCCCCTCCAGCGCCTCGCACAGCATGCACAGCGCCTCGACCGTCAGGGCGCGCCGCTCGCCCAGGGAGCGGCGCTCATCACCCAGGCAGCCGCACAGGTTCGACACGGCCAGGCGCAGCCACTCCGCCTGGCAGGCGCTCAGGCTGTCGGCCAGCTCGTCCAGCGCGTGCGCGCCAAAGGAGGTCTCGGCGGCCGTCTCCAGCCGCGGGTCGTCCACGCAGACGAGCGCGCCCCCGTCCAGCTGGCGCAGCGCGTGCAGCTTCTGCAGCAGCTGCGCGTAGAGATCCGGCAGCTCGCGCCACTGGCGGCAAAGCGGCGCATGGCAGATGCGTCCGTCTCCGGCCGCTGCGCCCAGGCAGCGCAGCGCCTCCTCCTGCGTCGCGTCCGCGCCGCACACGGCCAGCAGCACGTCGTACCCGCCCAGGGCCGTCTGGCGGAAGCGGAACAGCCGCTCCGCCCCCTCGCCCGCGCGCGGCGCGTCCTCCGCGCCGGGCAGACACAGCGCCAGCAGGCAGGCGCAGGGCCTGGAGAACGGCTCCATCTTCTCCATGCGCTCGGCCATGGCCTCGCGCTCGCCCGGCGCGCTGGCCAGGAAGCGCTGCACGATCGCGTCCTCGAGCAGGGCGCGGGACTGGCGCATGTCCTCCGTCAGCGCCGCATTCACGCTGATGAGACTGTGGAAGCGCTCCTGCAGCAGCTCGCTGTCGCGTCCCTTGGCGCGCAGATCCACGCCGACGCTGCTGGCCAGCTGCCGCACGGGCTGGTAGTTCCACCGGGAGAGCAGCAGCGCCGCCAGGAGCGCCACGCCGCAGGCGGCCGCCAGGAACAGCAGCGCCGTCAGCCGCAGGCCCTGCAGCTCGGCGTACAGGGCGTCCGGCCCGCACAGCACGCCGTAATGGACGCCGTACAGATCCGAGGCCGCCATGTACAGCGCGCGGCCGTCCTCCAGGCGCACGACCTCGCCCGCGGCGGCGGCGGCGAGCGCCGCGCCCTCCAGCGCGCCGGTCTGTCCGTCGTCCGTGGAGAAGAGGATCTGCTCGCCGTCGGCGATGAAGAGCGTCTCGTCCTCCCAGGAGCGCTTCAGCTCCTCGGCGATGTCGCTGGCCTTGAGGAGCACCAGCACCGTCCCGTAGGGCCGGCTGCCGCTGGCGACGGTGATGGAAAAGGGCAGCACCGCAATCCGGCTGGCCTGCGCCGACTGGCGCAGGGTGTCCGCGGGGTACAGCGTCAGCCGCCGGCTCTGCGGCGGCGTCAGCGCGTCCAGCAGCGCCTGGTGATCCATCCCGTCCAGCATCCAGACCGTCTCTCCAAAGCTCTCCAGCGCCACCATGCCGCTGCCGCAGACGATCCACTCCATGCCCTGCACGTAGTAAAACGTCATGTACACGTCGTTGAGCATGGAGTTGAACAGCTTCACCATCTCGCTGGCCTCGTACAGCGCCATGCCTCCCCCGCTGAGCGCGTAGGGGCGAAGCGTATCCTCCTTCTCGATCATCAGGGCCGCCTGATAGACCTGATCCAGCAGCTTGTCCATCGCCTGCACGGTCTGCGCCAGCGCGTTGGCGCGCCGCTGCTCGACGCGCTCGTAGACGGAGCGAAGCTCCTGGGGGTAGAACAGGCAGAAGGCCGTCCCCATGCTCAGCAGCGCCATGACGACCAGGGAGGCGAGCGCCCGGAAGTAAATGGACTGCCTGCGCCCGCCTCCGATCATCGGCCCCGCCTCCTCCTGTTTGTAGAAAATCGCCAGATTCTTTGATTATATATCGTACCTCCCCCCACGTCAATATGGGCGGCCTGCTCAATAAATGTGAGCCGAAGTCAAACATTCAATTTTTGATTTCTTGCCGATTTTTTGTGCGGAAAAGAGGTTTTCATATGCGATTTCACGCATTGAGCCTTTACGAATTCAGCTACTTCGCATAAAATGGGCTCAGCATTCAGGACGGCACGCATCGCAGGCGCACCCTCCGGCGCGCCCGCCGCGCCCCACAGAAAGGATTGATTTCATGTCCTCTTCCCTGCGCGCGCCGGTTCTCCGGCCCCGAAAGTCCTTCGGGCAGAGGCTCCGCCTCGACCTGTCCCGGCACTGGGCGCTCTACCTGCTGGTGGCGCCGGCCGTGGCGGTGATTGCGGTCTTCTCCTACGCGCCCATGTACGGCGTCGTCATTGCCTTCAAGAACTTCCGGCCGGCGTTCGGCATTCTGGACAGCCCATGGGTGGGCCTTCGCAACTTCGAGCGCTTCTTCTCCTCCTATCAGTTTACGAACATCCTGACCAACACGCTGGGCATCAGCCTGTACTCCATCGCGGCGTGCTTCCCGGCGCCGGTCATCCTGGCGCTGATGATGAACCAGGTGCGCAACAAGGGCCGCCAGCGGGCGATCCAGACGATCACGTACATGCCGCACTTCATCTCCGTCATCGTCGTGTCCGGCATGATCCTGACCTTTCTGAACGTCAACACGGGCCTGTACGGCCACCTGATGCGCGCGCTGGGCGTCGCGCAGCCGACGGATCTGCTGGCCAGCAAGAACCTGTTCAGCACCATCTACGTGCTCTCCGACGTGTGGCAGCACACGGGCTGGGACAGCATCATCTACATGGCGGCGCTCTCGGCCATCGACCCCTCGCTGTACGAGGCGGCCAAGGTGGACGGCGCCAGCGAGTGGGACAAGATCCTGCACATCGAGATCCCCGCGCTCGTGCCCACGATGGTCATCCTGCTGATCCTGCGCGCCGGCGGCCTGATGAACGTCGGGTTCGACAAGGTGTTCCTGCTGCAGAACGGCCTGAACCTGGACCGCTCGGAGGTCATCTCGACCTACGTGTACAAGGTCGGCCTGATCAACCAGCAGTACAGCTTCTCGGCGGCGGTCAACCTGTTCAACACGGTGGTCAACTTCGCCATGCTCGCGCTCGTCAATCAGATTGCGCGCCGCGTCGGCGAGACCAGCCTGTGGTAAAGGAGGCGTTTCCCGTGAAAATTCAACAGTCCAGGGCGGACCGGGCCATCCACGCGCTGATCTCGCTGGCGCTGGCGCTGATCGTGCTCGTGACGGTCTATCCGATCTACTTTGTCATCATCGCCTCCGTGAGCGACTCCAGCGCCGTCGCCAACGGCCAGGTCTGGCTCTATCCCAGGGAGCTGTACCTGGAGGGCTACAAGCGCATCTTCGAGTATGGCGACCTGTGGCGCGGCTACCGGAACACCATCTTCTACGCGGCCGGCGGCACGGCGCTCTCCCTGCTGGTGACCATCAGCGGCGCCTACGTCATGTCGCGCCGGGAGTGCATGCTCAACCGCCCGCTCATGGTCTACTTCACCATTCCGATGTTCTTCTCCGGCGGCCTGATCCCCACCTACCTGCTGATCAGCTCTCTGGGGCTGCTGAACAATCCGCTGGTGCTCATCCTGCCGGGATGCTTTGGCATCTACAACATGATCATCGCGCGCACGTTCTTCCAAAGCTCCATCCCCGGCGAGCTGCGCGACGCGGCGTTCATCGACGGGTGCGGCGAATGCGGCTTCTTCGTGCGCATCGCGCTGCCGCTGTCCAAGGCGATCATCTCCGTCATCGGCCTGTATGTGGCCGTGGCCATCTGGAACGACTACTTCTCCGCGCTCATCTACATCACGGACCGCGAGTACATCCCGCTGCAGCTCGTGCTGCGCGAGATCCTCATCAGCAACTCGTTCGACACCCGCTCCGCCGGCGGCGGCATCACCAACTCCGCCCTGGAGCAGCAGCGCCTGCGCGACCTGGTCAAGTACTGCGTGATGGTCGTCTCGACGCTGCCCGTCATCTGTATTTATCCGTTCATCCAAAAATACTTTGAAAAGGGGGTCATGATCGGTTCCATCAAGGGATAAACGGATGGATGGTCTCAAGCGACATCAACAAGGAGGTTTTCTTCGCATGAAAAAGAACAGACTGATCGCCCTGGCGCTGTGCGCGGTTCTGCTGCTGAGCCTGACCGTCTCCTTCGCCGCGGCCGAGGAGGACGTGCCCACCTTCCGCATCATCGTCAGCGCCAACGTCAACACGGACGACCTGAACGAAAACGAGTTCCTCAAGGATCTGGCGGAGCAGGCCGGCGTGCGCATCGAGTACGAATGCGTATACACCGACTGGGATACCCGCAAGTCCGTGCTGCTCACCAGCGGCGACCTGCCCGACGCCTTCATCGGCTGGAACGTGCTCTCCAACAGCGAGGTGAGCTACAACCTGCCGCTGTTCGCCAACCTGGGCGAGCTGATCTCCGAGGAGGCGACGCCCAATCTCTACGCCGCGCTGGAGAGCGATCCCACCTACCGCGACGCCTGCTCCGACCTGGACGGCAACATCTACTACCTGAGCGACCGCATGCCCTTCCGCCCGTCGACCTACGCGTCCTTCCTCATCAACAAGACCTGGCTGGACAAGCTGGGCCTGGAGGTGCCTGAGACGCTCGAGGAGCTGGAGGAGGTGCTCATCGCCTTCCGCGATCGGGATCCCAACGGCAACGGCGAGCAGGACGAGCTGCCCCTCTACATGAACCTGTCCGGCGACGAGGCGTGGTCCATCGCCGCGTTCATGGGCGCGTTCGGCTGCTCCGGCAGCATCACGAACTACTTTGCGCTGGACGGCGACACCGTCGTCTACCAGCCGCTGACCGAGAACTTCAAGGAGTTCATGACCTGGATCGCGCACCTGCGGGAGGAGAACCTGATGCCCGCAGAGCTGGCGACCGTGGACGACAGCCAGTTCAACGCGCGCCTGTCCAACGAGACGCCCATCGTCGGCATGACCACCCTGTGGGACAAGTCCCCGATCGGCGCCGCCTACCAGGATGAGTACATCGCCATCGCGCCGATGGCCGGCCCCAACGGCGACCGCGGCGTCGCCTCCAACATCGCCATCTCCGCCTACGACTGCGTGCCCAAGTTCGTCATGAGCGCCGACTGCGAGAACAAGGAAGCCCTCATGCGCTTCATCGACCTGTGCTTCATCCCCGAGAACGGGGTGCAGTGCTTCTACGGCCCGATCGGCACCGTGCTGGAGGAGACCGAGGACGGCCTGATCATGGTCGATCCGCCGGAAGGCATGACCTGGAACAGCTGGAAGTACAAGTACGCCGTCAACGGCGGCTGGCCGGTGCTGGGCGACGAGAACTTTGAGGCGCTCTTCGCCGAGGTGCCCGAGTCCGACAGCGCCAAGCTGGAGATGGTGGCCGTCAACGAGCCCTACCAGAACACCAACACGCTGCCCAAGCTCAAGTTCACCCCGGAGGAGACCGACGAGCTGTCCATCGTCCAGACCGACGTGGACACCTACGTGACCAAGAAGATGACCGAGTGGTTCGCCAACGGCGGCGTTGAGGAGGAATGGGACACCTACCTCCAGGAGCTGCACAACATGGGTGTGGACACCTATGTCAGCATCTATCAGGCCGCCTACGACCGCCAGAAGTAAGCCCCGCTTCACGGCGCCCTGCGCGAGCGCGCAGGGCGCTTTCTCTCGGCAGACGCTGAAAGGACGCAAAAGACGGAAAGGATCTTGCGATATATGGACATCCGCATCGGCACCATCGTCAACGCCAAGCCCGCGCTCGACCTGATTCCCCTGCTGGCCGCGCACGGCTTCGAATGCTTTGAAATCACCTTCGGAGAGTCCACCGCCGCCTTCGACCTGCCCGACATGGCCGCCCGCGTGCAGGACGCGCTGGCCGAGAGCGGCGCGGGCATCTCCAGCCTGGGCGTGTACGCCAACGTGCTGGACGGCACGGGCATCCACGCGGACGCCCTGCGCAGCCTGCAGGAGGCCGTCGACTGCGCGCACCTGTTCGGCTGCGGCATTGTCAGCTGCTTTGCGGGCCGCGTGCCCGGCGCGTCCGTGGAGGACTCGCTGCCGCGCTTCAAGGAGGTCTTTACGCCCCTGGTGCGCCGCGCGGCGGACCGCGGCGTGCGCATCGTGCTGGAGAACTGCTCCATGGGCGACAGCTGGCGCAGCGGCGGCTGGAACATTGCGATCAACCCCACCGCGTGGGAGATGCTCTTCAACGAAGTGCCGGACGAGGCGCTGGGCCTGGAGTGGGAGCCCGCGCACCAGCTGACCGCGCTGATCGATCCCATCCCGCAGCTGCGCAAGTGGGCCGGCCGCGTCTATCACGTGCATGGCAAGGACGCCACCATCGCCTGGGACGTCATCCGCGAGTGCGGCATCAACAACCGGGTGCCCTACCGCTGGGACCGCACGCCCGGCTTTGGCGACACGAACTGGAACGACGTGCTCACCATCCTGCGCATGAACGGCTACCGGGGCGACGTGGACATTGAAGGCTATCACGACCCGGTCTACAGCAACGCGCAGTGGGAGTGGACCTCGCAGCTGCGCGCGCTCACCTACCTCAAGCAGTGCCGCGGCGGCGAACGGGAGCTGCGCCTGTAAGGCCTGCGGCATGCATGCACATGTGAAAGGACGGTTCATCATGGAAAAGCTGAACATCGCCGTCATCGGCTGCGGCAACATCTTCCGCTGCGCCCACCTGCCCGCCTATCGGGCGATGCAGGAGGTGCGCGTGGTCGCCCTGTGCGACATCCTGCCCGAGCGCACGCAGCGCTACGCGCCCGAATTTCCGGACGCGCAGTGCTACACGGACTACGAGCAGATCCTGCGCCGTGCGGACGTCGACGCCGTGGACATCTGCACGCCCAACGACCTGCACGCGCCCATCGCCTGCGCCGCGCTGCGCGCGGGCAAGCACGTGTTCTGCGAAAAGCCGGACGCCATCTCGCCCGAGCTGGCACAGCAGATGCAGCAGACCGCCCAGGCCTGCGGCCGGACGCTGATGGTCATGCGCAACAACCGCTTTGTGCCCGCCTCCCGCTTTGCGCGCGACTACATCCAGTCCGGCGCGGCCGGCGACATCTACGCCGCACACTGCGCCTGGCAGCGCCGCCGCGGCATCCCCGGCAAGGGCGGCTGGTTCACCACCAAGGCGCGCTCCGGCGGCGGCCCGCTCATCGATCTGGGCGTGCACATGATCGACCTGGCGCTGTGGCTGATGGGCAATCCCAAGCCCGTCTCCGTCACCGGCTGCACCTACTCGAAGTTTGCAGACAACACGCTGGCCGACAGCGACAACGCCGCCTTCGGCGACGCGCAGGAGGCGGGCTCCTACGACGTGGAGGACCTGGCAATGGGCTTTGTGCGCCTGGACAATGGCGCCTGCCTGACGATCGAGTTCTCCTGGGCGTCCAACGTCGAGCGCGAGCGCCGCTTCGTCGAGCTGTATGGCACGAAGGCGGGCCTCAAGTGGGAGGACGATGCGCTCTATCTCTTTGAAGAGCGCAACGACGCGCTGGTGGATGCCAGGCCCTGCCTGCCCAGGGTCCCCGGCAATTACGGCCACGAGCAGAACCTGCGCAACTTCGCGGACGTGCTGCTGCACGGCGCGCAGCCGTGCTACGTGCCCCAGCAGGGCGTGGACATGGTGCGCCTGCTGTGCGCGCTGTATGAGAGCGCGAGAACGGGCCGCGAGGTGCGGCTGTAACGTCCCCCTGCGACAAAAGCGCCGGCCGTCCCTTGCGGGAACGGCCGGCGCCCTTTTGTCGCTCACTTCAAATGTCCGTCAAACCAGTCGGTGATCTCCTGCAGCCGGCGCGCGCGGTGCTTGGGCTTGCCGCTGCGGGAGAGCTCGTGGTTCTCGCCGCGGAACATGCACAGCCGCGCCTCGCAGCCGTGGTACTTGAGCGCCGTGAACATCTGCAGGCCCTCGGCCAGGCAGCAGCGGTAATCCTCGTCGGAGTGGATGAACAGCGTAGGCGTCTTGCACCGGTCCGCATACTTGAGCGGCGAGTGCCACCACATCTTCTCATGGTTCTCCCACGGCGTGCTCAGCTGCTGGTCCGTGTTGAAGTAATAGCCGATGTCCGTCATGTTCGTCTTGGAGATCCAGTTGGCGATCGACCGCTGCGACGCCGCCGCCGCGAACCGGTCGGTGTGCCCGATGATCCAGTTGGTCATGAACCCGCCATAGCTGCCGCCCGTCACGCCCAGGCGCGCCGCGTCCAGCTGCGGATAGCGCGCCAGCACCGCGTCGGTAAAGCGCATCAGGTCGTCATAGTCGATGGTGCCATACTTGCCGCGGATGTCGGCAAACTCGTCCCCTCGCCCGTCGCCGCCGCGCGGGTTGCAGAAGAAGACGAAGTAGCCCTCGTTCGCCCACAGCTGCATCTCGTGGAAGAACACGCTGCCGAACGCGACCTTCGGCCCGCCGTGGATGTCCAGGATGCCCGGATAGCGCTTGGCGGGATCAAAGCCCACGGGCTTGAGCACGAAGCCCTCGATCGTCACGCCGTCGGACTGCACCGTCAGCGCCTCCGGGGTCGAGAGCGTGCGCGTGGCCAGGAACCCGTCGTTCAGGTGCGTCAGCTGGCGCAGCGCGCCGTCCTCGCAGGCGTAGAGCTCCTGCAGGCCCAGGCCGCGCATGCCGCACAGCAGCACGCGCCCCTCGTGCACGTCGAAGCAGTCCACAGAGCCCTCGCCCTCGACGAGCACGTCCGCAGAGCCGTCCGCCTCCACGCGCAGCAGCACCGTATCCGTGTGGCGCACGACCGTATAGTAGAGGTATTCGCCCTCAAAGCGCAGGCTGTAGCCGCCGCCGTAGCGTGCGTCGGCGGAGACGTTGCCGCCCGGCTCCTCGTCGCGGTGGAAGCGGCGCACCGCCTCCCCGCCCGCAAACCCATAGAGCGTGGGGTTCTCGTTGAGGCCGTGGCGGGCCATGTCGGTGGCCAGGCACACCGGCTCGCCGCGCCAGTACGCCACGCGCTCGACCTCCAGCCGCCCGTCCGGCAGCAGGCAGGACGCCTCGCCGCCCGAAAGCGCCTGCTCGTACACCGCGCACGTCACCGCGCGCTTGCCCGTGGGCGTCGTCGCCGCGTACAGCACGCGCCCGCCCTCCACGTCAAAGCTGCGCACGTCCATCTCCGGCGCGGTCAGGAAGCGCGTCTGCCCGTCCGTGGGATTGCACAGCAGCAGGCGCGTGCGCTTCTTGTTGGTGAAGCCCTGGCCGTTCATCCAGAAGGGGATCTCGTCGATCACCTCGTAGTCGCGCTCCTGCTCCAGCGCCTTGAGCGCCTCCTCGCGCGCCGCGTCGTCCATGGCGCCAAAGTCCGGCCCGCCCAGCTTCCACTCGCAGGCCATCAGCAGGCGGCCGTCGTCCAGCCGCCGCACGCGCCGCACCCGGTAGGGCAGGCGCAGCCACTCCTGTGCCTCGCCGCCCGAAAGCGCGATGCGGTACAGCACCGTCATCGGCTCGCCGCGGTCCGCACGCCGGCGGTCGTCCTTGTCGCGCAGCGCCGGGAAGACGATGGCCTCCGGCCCGTCCCAGAAAAAGCCGGGGCCGTCCTGCGCGGTCAACTGGCGGCTCTCGCCGCTGGCCACATCCAGCACCCACAGCGCGCTCTTGTAGCCGTTGTCCTGTTCGCAGGCGCGCGTGACGACGTAGGCCGCGTGCGCGCCGTCCGGCGCAAAGGCGAGCTCGGACGCATAGCGGTAGTTCAAAAAGTCCTTCAGTTCCAGCTTTTGCATGGCGTTATCCTCCGTTTCGGGTGGTATC
The DNA here is from genome assembly GCA_944349855.1 of uncultured Eubacteriales bacterium. GTDB lineage: Bacteria > Bacillota > Clostridia > Christensenellales > Aristaeellaceae > Beduinella. The sequence goes on from CALVNS010000013.1 coordinate 44,383, forward strand.
CATCGGTGTAATACGCCGCCGAGGCGGCGCTTTCCTGCCGGAGGACGTTTTTTTCGCCGCGTCAGTCGCCGGTTTCCTCCAGCACGTAGGGCAGCTGCAGCCGCGCGGTGCCGCGGCCGCTGATGATGTGCTCGCGCACGTCCGACTCGTAGAGCAGATACCGGTTGGCCGGGCGCTGGGCGTTGGCCTTCATGGCGTAGTCGGGCGTGGGCCACAGCGCCACGCGCGCGCCGGTCGCCTCGTAGAGCTCACGGGTCGCGCCGTCATAGCCGTGGTGCGAGACCTGCACGATGTCGCAGCGCAGCTGCTCGCGCTTGTCCCGCAGCAGGATGCGGCTGCCGTTGACGTGCACGTCGCCCAGCAGCAGGATGCGCTGCCCGCCCGTGACCAGGGCGCTGACGGTCGAATGGTCGTTGAACGTGCCGGGCGCGTCCAGGTCCTCATGGGTGTAGAGCACCTCGAGCGTCAGCTCGTCAAAGGTATACACGTCGCCGGTGTGCAGCGTATGCACGGGCACGTCCGCGCAGCGCTCCTGCAGCACCTCGTAAAAGCGGCGCACCGTGGCCAGGTCGTTGCTCTTGCGCCGCCAGCCCTCGCTGGTCGGGGGCAGGTCCAGCGGCTGGAAGTTGAAATACAGCCCCTCCAGGCGCAGGTTTGCGCGGTGGTGGTCCATCATGTCCAGGAACACGCCGATGTGGTCCTGATGCGCGTGGCTGAAATACCATCCCTCCACGACCGGCGTGCCCTTGCAGTGGGCGCACAGGAAGCCGTAGAGCCTGTCCGCCTCGCCGGGCGTGAAGTAGCCGCCATCCACCAGGAAAAAGTGGCCGGACGCCAGCTGCACGACATAGCTCATGCCGCAGTCGACCTCGCGCTGGTCCAGCTGCAGTTGATACAAAACCGCCATCTTTTCACCTCTCATCCCTTGACGGAGCCCATCATGATGCCCTTGACGAAGTAGCGCTGCATGAACGGATAGACCAGCAGGATCGGCAGCGTGGCCACGACGATCACCGCGTACTTGAGCGATTCATACAGCAGCGTCATCTCGCTCTGCCCGACCGCCTCCGCGCCGCCCGACATGTCGCCGAGCTGGTTCTGGATGAGGATCTCGCGCAGGAACACCTGCAGCGGGTAGCGGTTCTTGTCGCTCAGGTAGATCATGGCGTCGAAGTAGGCGTTCCAATGGCCCACGAAGTAGAAGATGACCATGACCGCCACGATCGAGCCCGACACGGGCAGCACCACGCGCCAGAGCGTGCCCGCGTTGGAGCAGCCGTCCACCCAGGCCGCCTCGATGATCTCCTGCGAGACGGAGTGCTGGAAGAAGTTGCGCATGATGATCAGGTTGGTGGCCGACACCGCGCCCGGCAGCACCATGACCCAGAAGGTGTCCAGCAGGTGCAGGTTGCGGATGGTGATGTAGGTGGGGATCATGCCGCCGGAGAAGAACATCGTAAAGGAGATGAGGAACGTCAGCACATTGCGGCCGGACAGGTCGGGCCGCGAGAGCGCGTAGGCGCCCACGGTGGTGAGCACGACGTTGATCACCGTGCCGGTGATGGAATACAGGACCGTGTTGCGATAGCCGATGAGGACGTCCTCGCTCTTGAATACCGCCTCGTATGCGCGCAGCTGCAGGCCCTTGGGCAGCAGGAACACCTGGCCCGAGACGATCATCTCCGGATCGGAGAAGGAGGCGGCCAGCACGTACAGGATCGGATAGGCGGCCAGCAGCATGAACACCGTGCCCAGTGCGTAGACGCACAGGCTGAACACCTTGTCCTCCGTGGTACGCCGGATCTTCCGGCTCTTTGCCGCATGCATCACCATAGTCCCACCTCCGATACGCGCTTGGAAATCTCGTTGACCAGCAGCACCAGCAGGAAGTTGACGCCCGAGTTCATCAGGCCGACGGCGGTCGCATAGCTCGTCTGGGTGCTGATGATGCCCTGACGGTACACGAACGTGGAGATGACCTCGGACACGCTCAGGTTCAGATCGGTCTGCATGAGGAAGACCTTCTCAAAGCCGATGTTCATCACGCGCCCGCAGTTGAGGATCAGCATGACCGCGATGGTCGGCACGATGGACGGCAGCGTGATGTAGAGCAGCTGCTTGGTGCGGCTGGCGCCGTCGATGCGCGCGGCCTCGTACATCTGCACATCCACGCCTGCCAGCGCGGACAGGAAGATGATCGAATCCCAGCCCATGCTGGTCCAGACCTCGGAGATGATGTACAGCGGCCGGAACCACTCCTTCTTGGCCATGAAATAGATCGGTTCGCCGCCCAACGCGCGGATGATGACGTTGACGATGCCGGTAGACGGCGAGCAGAAGGCCGTCACCATGCCCACCACGACCACGGTCGACAGGAAGTGCGGCGCATAGGTGGCGGTCTGCACGACCTTCTTGTACGCGCCGTTTCGCATCTCATTGAGCAGCAGCGCCAGCAGGATGGGCAGCGGGAAGCAGAACAGCAGCGTCAGCATCGACAAGAGCAGCGTATTGCCGATGATGTTCCAGCAGTTGTAGGACGAGAAGAAGCGCGCAAAGTGCTTGAGCCCCACCCACTCGCTGCCGAAGAAGCCCCTGCGCGGCTGATAGTCGCGGAAGGAGATCTGCAGACCGTACATCGGCAGGTACTTGAACAGGATGAAGTAGACGAGCACGGGGATCAGCAGCAGGTACAGATCCCAGTACTTGCGGGCCGAGCGCCGCAGGAGGCGCGCATGGTGCGATTGCATACCGTTCAACCCTCCAAAGGGACGCCGCTTGCGGCGTCGCGTCAAGCGCCGGGGCGGAATCCGCCCCGGCGCCCGCGTGTTTGTCTTATTCGCCGATGATGCTCATCGCGCGCTCGGAGGCGGCGGTCATCACCTGCAGCATCGATTCCAGACCCATGTCGTTCACGCGCTGCACGTAGGCGTTCCACTCCTCGTCATTCAGCTCGCGCACGCCCGTGAGGAACTCCGCGCAGGTCTGCTTGACGTAGGTGTCGATCTCCGTGCCCACGGTGGTGACGATGTCCTTCTCCTCATCGGTGTAGTTGAAGAAGGGCCAGATGATCTCGGGCGTGTAGGGCATGAGCGCCTCAGCGGAGGCCATCGGCACGGGGCTGAGCTCCATGCCCGCGTAGCCCGGGTAGGACATGATCGTCGGGTTGTTGCCGCCGCAGTACGGGCTGTACTGGGAGACGACCTCGTCGTAGCTCATGTCGCCGGTCACCTGCGCGAGGATCTCGTCGGTGTAGGACAGCGAGCCGTCCTCATTGACCTGGTAGGTGTCGCCCTCGATGCCGTAGTGGTAGAAGCGCACGCCCTCTTCGCTGTAGAAGTAATCGACCCAGCGCAGGGCGACCTCCGGGTTCTCGCAGTCAGCCGAGATCGCGAACGCGCCCACGCTGTGCAGGTGCGAGCGCATCAGCGGCCAGATCGCGCCGTCCACCCAGCCGCTGGCGGGCGTCCACACGTCCATGCGGTCGGCGGGCAGCAGGGCGAGGTTGGTGGCGAAGTACACGCCCTGGCGGTCCTGGGAGATCAGGCCGACGGCGCGCGAGTCGTCAAAGGTGATGCACTCCTGGTCGATGATGCCCTCTTCGTAGAGCTGGTGCATGAACTCCAGCGTCTGGCGGAAGGCGTCGGACGTCTTGATGTGACGCACAGCGCCGGTCTCGGGATCGACGTCGTACTCCTCGTGGTGCGTGCCACGGTTGAAGCAGCCGAACAGGCCGCCGAAGACCATGTACAGCGTGCCGGTGCTCTCGGTGAGCGGGATCTCATCGGCCTCGCCGTTGCCGTTGGGGTCGTTCTCCTTCATGGCCTTGAGCACCGCATACAGCTCGTCAACCGTCGTGGGCTGCTCCATGCCCAGCGCGTCCATCCACTCCTGGTTGAAGTAGAGCTTCTTGTTCATACGGGCGGCCGGCGCATCGGCGATGGCGGGCAGCGAGTAGATGTGGCCGTCCGGCGTGGTGATGCTGGCCAGCACGTCCGGGTACTGCTGGGCGTAGGCCCAGAAGTTGGGCGCGTAGGTCTCCAGCAGGGGCGCCAGGTCGAGCAGGTCGCCCGAGTCGCCGTAGACCTGCAGGTTGCTCGCGGAGATGGAGCACTTGAGGAACACGTCCGGCAGGTCGCCGCTGCTGATGGCCAGCGTCACGCGCTCCGTGCGCGCCGAGGAGGGCACGCTCGTCCACTCGATGTGAACGCCCGTCATCTCCTCATACTGGTTCATCAGGTACATCTCCGTGAATTCGGGCTGCACCGCGGAGATGCTGCCCATCACGGTGAGGGTCACCGGCTCGGACACGATCGGGAAGCCGGACTCGGTCAGCACGCTGGCATCCGCCAGTGCGCTGCTGCCGCAGAGCATCAGCAGCGCCAGCAGCAGGGCTGTCCATCGTTTTGCGCGTTTCATGGTTCAGGTCCTCCTCTTCAGAATTGTGGATTCCGCTTGCGCGGCTCCGTTCGAAGAAAGTATATTTTATTTTGCCAATAAGTATATACTTTCCTAAAAAATTATATACTTATTCTAAGGCCATCTTTCGGCATTGTCAAGCCTTTTTCGCAAAAAATCCCGAGAAATTTGGCCAAAAGGCGGGGAAATTGCGCAGGAATTGCCTTCCCCCGCTTCCATTCTTCGGTTTTATTTCCTTCCATTTTCCCAATTAAGTATACTTGCTTTTTTCACGCCCGCTCTGTATACTGTTGTCCAGCGAGATGAAACGCTATCGAAATACGACGCGAGGCGGGGGAGCGCATGTCACAGCCCAAGTATGAGCAGGTCCGGGAGCAGCTGCTGCTGCGCATCAGCCGGGGGGAGCTGCGCCCCGGCGAGAAGCTCAAGTGCGAGGCGCAGCTGGCCGAGGAGTTCGGCGTGAGCGCCATCACGATCCGCAAGGCGCTGTCGCTGCTGGTGGAGTCGGGGCACATCCGGCGCGCGCGCGGCTCGGGCAGCTACGTCAGCGACGCGGGCCCGAAGGCGACGCCCAGCCGGCTGGTCGCCATGATGCTCACGCAGGAAAGCTACCCCGCGCTGTCGCTCACGCGTATCATCAGCGGCATCCAGCGCGCACTCACGCGCGGCGGCTACTCGCTGCTGATCGACTGGAACAGCGCCAACCCCAAGATCTCCCGCGAGGGCATCGAGCGCATGCTTTCCCAGCAGGTGGAGGGCTTCCTGATCTACCCGTTCGATCCCGCGCGCAACCGCGAGGAGCTGGACCTGATCCTTTCCAACGGACGCCCCTACGTGCTCATCGACCGGCACGACTACGGCAAGCCCTCCCCGTACGTGGGGCCCAACAACTACGACGGCGGCCTGCTGGCCACGCGGGCGCTGCTGGAGATGGGCCATCGCAAGATCCGCTTCTGCGGCAGCCTCTTCTTCCTCAGCTCCGAGCAGGAGCGCTACGCGGGCTTTTGCCATGCCATGCGCCAGGCGGGCCTGCCCTACGGGCCGCAAACGCTCATGGAGCGTCCCGATTACGACGAGATCGTGCGTCTGGTGCGCGCGGGCGAGCTGACGGCGCTGTTCTGCTGCAGCGACCGCCTGGCCGGAAAGCTCGTGCACGACCTGCCCGCGCGCGGCGTGCGCATCCCCGAGGACCTGTCCGTCTTCGGCTTTGACGACAACATCTACACCCCGGACAACCCCATCCCCCTGAGCACCGTGCGCCAGGACTTCGACCTGATCGGCCAGCGCGCGGCGGAGCTGCTGCTGTGGCGTCTGGCCCAGCCCGGCGACGTGCCGCCCCAGCACGTGCTCACCGACGTGCAGCTGGTGCTGCGCCAGTCCGCCCGCCCCCTCCCCCGCGGCTGACGCGCAGCCAAGGGGCCGCCGCATTTCATGCGGCGGCCCCTTCTCTTTGCGATTTTCCGGCCTTCTCCGGTTCATTGCGCCCCCAGCGCGCGCGCAAGGCTGTCCACGACGCGGTCCATCTGCTCGTCCGTGCCCACGGTGATGCGCAGGAAGTTCTCCAGCCGTGGGCGCTGGAAGTGGCGCACGAGGATGCCGTCCGCCCGCAGCGCCGCCAGCAGCGCGCGCGCCTGCACGCGCGGGTGCGTGGCGAACAGGAAGTTCGTGCGCGAGGGCAGCACCGTCATGCCCAGCGCGCGCAGCCGGCGCGCCGTCTCGTCGCGCGTGCGGCAGATCATGGAGACGGTGCGGCGAAGATACGCCTCATCCTCCACGGCGGCCTGCGCGGCCGCGGCGGCGATGCGGTCGACCGGGTAGGAGTTGACCGAGTCCTTCACGCCCTGCAGCGCGCCGATCAGCGCCTCGCAGCCGATGGCGTAGCCCGCGCGCAGGCCCGCCAGCGCGTGCGCCTTGGACAGCGTGCGCACGACGAGCACGTTGTCCAGCTCCTGCGTCAGGGGGATGGCCGTGCCCTCGCCAAAGGCGGCGTAGGCCTCGTCCACCACGAGCAGGCGGTCCTGCTCGCTCAGGCGCAGCGCCAGCGCGCGCACCGCGTCCTGCCCCAGCTCCAGCGAGGTGGGCGCGTTGGGATTGGCGAAGATGACGCCGCCGCCCGACGCCTCCAGGCCGTCCACGTCGACGGTGAAGTCCTGCCGCAGCGGCACCTCGCGATAGTCCACGTCGAAGAGCTTCGCGTAGCAGGGATAGAACGAATACGTCAGGTCGGGCGCGCTCAGGCGCTCGCCCGCGAAGAACGCGAGGAACGTGAAGGCCAGCACCTCGTCCGAGCCGTTGCCGACGTAGACCTGCTCGGGCCGCACGCCGTGCGCGGCCGCAATGGCCCCGCGCAGCGCGGCGCTGGTCATGTCGGGGTAGTACTGCAGGCGCGAAACCTCCGCGGCGACCGCCTCGGCCACGCGCGGCGAGGGCGGATAGGCGTTTTCGTTCGCGTTGAGCTTGATGTAGGCGCGATCCGTGGGCTGTTCGCCGCAGACGTAGGGCGTCACGCCGCGCGCCGCGGCGCTTCGAAAGTCCCTCATGCGCTCGCCGTCCTTTGCTCCGGCCAGGCCGGTGGTATGCGTCCTATCATAGCACAGACGCGGGCTTTTTGCAATCCTGCGCCCCGGCCGCAGGGGAAAACGGCCGTCAAGTTCCCCCTGTTCAATCGCGCCCGCTTGCGCTATAATGAGGGAGAACCATTTCCCCGGAAGGAGGCAGCGCATGATTTCCGCGCAGGACTTTGCCGAGACGCTCGAACTGGAGGTGCTCGTCCCCAGCACCGTCAAGGCCTGGGATCTGAAGACCACCGACCTGAACCGGCCCGGCTTGCAGTTTACGGGCTATTTCGACTACTTTGCCTACGAGCGCCCGCAGGTCATCGGAAAAACCGAGATGGCGTACCTGGCCTCGCTGGAGCCCGACATCCAGCGCGAACGGCTGGCGCGCTACTTCTCCTACCCCATCCCCTGCATCGTGATCGCGCGCGGCATGGACTGCCCGCCGCTGCTGGCCGAGGCCGCCGCCGCGCACAACGTGCCCATCTACCGCACGCAGTACGTCACCACGCGCCTGACCGCCTCGATGATCAACTTCCTCAACAACCGGCTCGCCCCGCGCGTGACGCGCCACGGCGTGCTGGTGGATGTGTTCGGCGTGGGCGTGCTGCTCACGGGCGAGTCCGGCGTGGGCAAGAGCGAGTGCGCGCTGGAACTGATCAAGCGCGGCCATCAGCTGGTGGCCGACGACGTGGTGGACATCTGCCGCGTGAATGAAAACCGGCTCGTGGGCGAGGCGCCGGAGATGATCCGCCACTTCATGGAGATCCGCGGGCTGGGCATCATCGACATCCGCACGATGTACGGCATCGGCTCGGTCATCCCGTCCAAGTCGATCGACATCGTCATCCACCTGGAGCTGTGGCGCGAGAACAAGGAGTACGACCGCCTCGGCCTGGCGGAGGAGTTCATCACCATCCTGGGCGTCAAGCGCCCGCACATCGTCATGCCCGTGCGCCCCGGCCGCAACCTGGCCATCATCGTGGAGGTGGCCGCGCGCAACTGGCGCCTGAACCGCATGGGCTTCAACGCCGCGGCCGAGCTGGACAAGCGCCTGACCGAGATGCTCCAGCGCGCGCAGGAGCCGCAGCGCACCCCCCTCTCCGAGGACGACTGATGCCTCAACCCGATTCCAAATCACAAATGGAGGTTTTGCATATGGTCTACATCGGCATCGACCTGGGCGGCACCAACATCGCTGTGGGCATCGTGGACGAAAACGGCCAGATTCTGTGCAAGGGATCGACCCCCACGCTGCTCCCCCGTCCCTATGGCCCCATCATTGCGGACATCGCCAAGTGCTCGCTGGAGACGCTCGAGCGCTCGGGCCACACGCTGGACGACGTGGCCGCCATCGGCGCGGGCGTGCCCGGCATCCTCGACCCGCGGACCGGCATCATCCCCTTCTGCACGAACCTGGGCTGGCATGACGTGCCCTTCATCACGGAGCTGCAAAAGTACATCGACAAGCCCGTCTACGTCGGCAACGACGCGACCGTCGCGGGCCTGGCCGAGTCCGTCGCGGGCGTGAGCGCGGGCGCGCACAGCAGCGTGTTCCTGACGCTGGGCACGGGCGTGGGCGGCGGCATCGTCATCGACGGCAAGGCGTATTCCGGCGCGCACGGCGTCGGCTCAGAGATCGGCCATATGATCATCGAGCTGGACGGCGAGGAGTGCACCTGCGGCAACTATGGCTGCTTTGAGCGCTACGCGTCGGCGACGGCGATCATCCGCGAGGGGCGCAAGGCCTATGCGCAGCACCCCGACAGCCTGATCGGCCAGCTGTGCGGCGGCGACCCGGACAAGATCACCGCCAAGACGATCTTCGACGCGGCCAAGGAGTCCGACCCCACGGCGGTCAAAGTCTTCCGCCGCTACGTGCGCGCGCTGGCGCACGGCATCGTGACGATCATCAACGTGCTCGACCCGGAGATCATCGCGCTGGGCGGCGGCGTCTCCCTGGCGGGCGACTTCCTGCTGCAGGCCGTGCGCGAGGCGGTGAAGCCGCTGGTCTTCTTCAAGACCATGCCCTATGCGCGCATCGAGCTGGCCAAGCTCGGCCCGGACGCGGGCATCATCGGCGCGGCGATGCTGGGCAAGTGAGCCCCTTCTCCCTGGCAACAGAGCGCCCGGAACCCCATGGGGTTCCGGGCGCTTTTTCTGTCAGTCCGCCGCCTCCAGCCGCCGGCGCGGCACCGTCACCTGCATCTCCACGCGGTCGCCCAGGTCGCGCAGCGTGCAGTCCACCTGCACGCCCGAGGCCTTCATCTGCGAGACGATGCCGCGAATCGCGTTGAGGTACAGCCGGTGGTCGCGCACGAGCGGGATCACCTTGCGCCCGCCCTGGCCCGCGGGCAGCGCGCCGCGCTCGCGCTGCACCGCACGCTCGACCAGCACCTCCGTGTCCCGCACGCTGAGCACGCACTCCGCCGCCTGGCGCGCGATCTGCAGCCGGTCTTGCAGACTGGTCAGCCGCAGCAGCGCGCGGGCGTGGCGCTCGCCGAGGCGGCCGCTGCGCAGCACCTCGCGCACCGGCTCCTCCAGACGCAGCAGCCGCAGCTTGTTGGCGATGGAGGACTGGCTCCTGCCCACGCGCGCGGCCAGCTCCTCCTGCGAGAGCTTGAACTCGCGGATCGCGCGCGCGTAGCCCTCCGCCTCCTCAAAGTAGTGCAGCCGTCCGCTGGCGAGACTGACGATCAGCTCGCCCAGCTCGCCCTCGTGGATGCCCTCGGGCATCACGATCGCCTCCGCCTGCGTGATGCCCGCGCGCCGCAGCGCGCGCAGCGTGCGCTCGCCCGCGATCAGCTCGTACACGCCGTCCTGCGCCGTGGCGCGCACGGTCAGCGGCTGTTCGTCGCCCGATGCGGCGCCCACGCCGTGGCGCGGCTGCGTGCGCGGCAGGATCGCCGAGACGTCAATCCAGCAGACCTGCTTGCAGGGCACGCCGTTCAAGAACACCATCTTTTCCTCCGAACGCAGCATGGGGCTCCTCCTCCCCGGGGCCGCAGGGCCCCGATGCCCTGCGTGTTCTCCCCCCGCATGCCCAATTCCTGCAAAGACGGGCGCCCTCCGGCCCGCAATCGTTCGCCGGAAAACGCCCGTCTTTTCGCCTTTTTGACGCGCCCGCGCCCGCGCGGCGCGCGTCCCGACCTCATCCGAGGGGGTTCTTGCCCGGCAGACCCGCGCGGCGCGGATACTGTCGAGCGGTTTTCTGCCGCTTGGCGCACACCAGCAGCACATGCTGCCAGTCCCGTCCCGGCACCGGCGCATCCAGCACGCCCTCCAGCGCGCCGCCCAGCAGGTGCGCCGCGCGCCGCGCCTGCTCCAGCTCCGCCTGCAGGCCGGGCCCCTTCCACGCGATGGCCCGGCCGCCCACGCGCACGAACGGCAGCGTCAGCTCCAGCAGCGTGGGCGTGGCCGCCACCGCGCGCGAGACGGCCACGTCGTACGCCTCGCGGCGCGCTTCATCCCGCGCCGCATCCTCGGCGCGCATGTGCACCGCCTGCGCGGGCAGGTCCAGCGCCTCGATCGCCGCCTGCAAAAACGTCACGCGCTTGCGCTGCGCGTCCAGCAGCGTCACGCGCAGGTCCGGCCGCAGGATGCACAACGGGATGCCCGGCAGGCCCGCGCCCGTGCCCACGTCGATCACGCGCGCGCCCTGTGGGATGAGGCCCAGCGCCAGCGGCGCGGCAGAATCGAGGTAGTGGCGGTCGACCATCTCCTCGGGATCCAGCACGGCCGTCAGGTCAATGCGCGCGTTCCACTCCGTGAGCAGCGCGTGATAGCGCGCCAGCCGGTCCAACGTCACGCCGTCTGCCGCCACGCCCAGGCGCTCCAGGCCCGCCTGCAGCCGCTCCCTCACGCACCGATCTTCCATAGCACACTCTCCACAATGAATTTGGCCCAGCTGAGCGTCTCGCGCACGTGGTTCTTGAGCCAGTATTCCGGCTTGCTCTCGCTGCCCGCGCCCGTCGCCTCGATGCCGACCTGGCCGCACAGCGCCAGCGCGCGCGCCACGTGATAGTCGCTGGTGACGACCACCGCGCGCGAAAGCCCCTGCGCCTGCATGATCTCGCGCGCGAAGATCAGGTTTTCGCGCGTGTTGAACGACTTCGTCTCCGCCACGACATCTTCGGCCCGCGCGCCGTGCGCGATCAGCCACGCGCGCATGACCTCGCCCTCGGGCGCCGGCTCGTCGTCGCCCTGCGCGCCGCAGACGATGACCGTCTGGGGGCGTTCCTCATAGATCTGCAGCGCAAGCGTGAGCCGCCGCTCCAGCGCCACGGACGGCGTGCCGTCGGGCAGCACCTGCGCGCCCAGCACGATCACCGCGTCCGACTCTCCGCGGGGGGACAGCGTCGCCTCGCGATAGACGACGTAGCCCATCAGCAGGGCAAACGCCGCCACGGCGGCCAGCGCCAGGCAACCGACGACCGTCAGCATCCGTCTAATCCTCCTCCAGACCATCGTATCCCTCCGTAGCGCCCGTCTGCAGTACCTTGCCCCGCCGGGCCGTAGGCATCGACGCCATCCTGACGCGGTAGTCGAAGTCCTCCAGCGAGACGAGCTGTCCCTTCTCGATCATGTGCATGTGCGTGAGCGAGCACAGCGCGTCGTCGCTGACGATGATGTGATCGATCAGCCGCACGTCGATCGCGCGCAGCGCCTCCATCACGCGCAGCGTCGCGTCGTAATCCCCGCGCGAGGGCATCGCCTCCCCGCCGGGATGGTTGTGCGCGATCAGCACGGCATATGCGTTGTGCAGCAGCGTCTCGCGCACGATCTCGCGCGGATAGAGCTGCGATTCGTCGATCGTGCCCTGGTGCATGAGCACGGGCTTGATCAGGTATCCCTTCGCGTCCAGGCACAGCAGGTACACGCACTCGTTCTTGCGCCCGCGCAGCAGCGAGCGGCAGTACGCGCCGGCGCGCTCGAGGTTGTTCAGCCGCGGGCGCTCGCGCTGCTTGTCGCGCTCGTAGTAGCTCATCAGCTGCGGCATCAGCGCAAGGAGCGCGGCGGCGTTGGGCCCCACGCCCGGCGTCTCCATGAGCGCCTCCGGCCGCGCCTCGAGCACGGCGCTCAGCGAGCCAAAGCGCTCGATCAGCTGATGCGCCAGGGGATTGACATCCCGCTGGGGGATCGCAAAGCAGAGCAGCAGCTCCAGCGCCTCATGGGGCGCAAAGCCGCTCAGCCCCTCCTCAAAGAAGCGCCTGCGCAGGCGCGCGCGGTGTCCGCTGTGCATCATAGGTCACGCCTCCAGCAGGATCGGCAGCACCCCGCCGATGTCCCCGGCCACGGGCATGCCGCACTGGCTCAGCCGCCTACGCGTGTTGTGCCCGCCCGCGACGAGGATGCACCGGCAGCCCATGTGCGAGGCGACGAACGCGTCGGTGATCATGTCGCCCACGAGCACGGCCTCCTCGGGCGGAACTCCCAGCAGCGCCAGCTGATGCAGGCCGCGCTCCTCCTTGGTGCCGCCGCCGTTGTCCAGCAGGCCGGTAACGGCGCTCATGAAGGGCGTCAGGCCCAGGGCCTGGGCCTGATGCAGCAGCGAGGGCTCGTAGCTGGAAGAGAGGATGGACTGGGTGTAGCCCGCGTCGCGGATGGCCTGCAGCGCCTGCAGGGCGCCGGGCATCAGGCCCACGTTCACGGCCTCGCGGTTGAACGCCTCCAGGAACGTCTCGTTGATCCACTTGAAGTCGTACTTTTGCAGGTCGACGCCCAGGTCCTGATAGAACAGCTCGACCGGATTGCGCATGAACGTGCGGTACTCCTCCAGCGTGATGGGCTCCATGCCCATCTGGCGCAGCAGCCTGTTGTCGATGGACAGCGCCAGCTGCGCGTCGTTGAGCAGCGTGCCGTTAAAATCCCAGATGACGTGGCGGATCTTGGGCCTCATGGATTCCATAGATGTCATGGATGTCGTAGCTCCTTTGTGCTGTGTTCAGGGCGTCTCCTCAAACAGCGCGCGGATGTCGGCCTCGGACAGCTGCGTGGGCATCTGCTCGCCGGCGGTCACCATCGCGTCGAAGATGCGGCGCTTGCGCTCGCCCAGGCGCACGACCTGCTCCTCGATGGAGGCGTGCGTGATCAGGCGGATGACCTGCACCTTGTTCTTCTGGCCGATGCGGTGCACGCGGTCGGTGGCCTGATCCTCGGCGGCAGGGTTCCACCAGGGGTCGTAGTGGATGACCGTGTCGGCGCCGGTGAGGTTCAGGCCCGCGCCGCCGGCCTTGAGCGAGATGAGGAACACCTGGCCCTCCCCGCCGTTGAAGCGGTTGACCAGGCCCATGCGCTTCTTGGGCGGCGTCTCGCCGTCCAGGTACAGGCAGGTGATGCCCGCGGCCTCGAGGCGGCGCTGCAGGATGCGCAGCATGCGCGTGAACTGCGAGAAGACCAGCGCGCGGTGTCCTGCCTCCAGCGCGCCGGGCAGGATGTCCAGCAGCATGTCGAGCTTGCCGCTGGAGGCGCAATAGTCGGGCAGGCACAGCGCGGGATGGCAGCAGATCTGGCGCAGCTCGGTGATGGCGGCCAGCACCTCCACGCGCCCGCGCTGCATGCCCTTGGTGCGCAGCAGGTCGTCCACGTGCCCGCGCAGGCGCAGCAGCGACGCCTGGTAGACGTTGCGCTGCTCCTCGGTCATGTCGGCGTACAGCTGCGTCTCCATCTTCTCGGGCAGCTCGCGCAGCACGTCGCCCTTGAGGCGGCGCAGCAGGAACGGGCGGATGCGCTGGCGCAGGGACTCGCTGTTCTGCCCCTCGCCGTGGCGGTGCATGAACTGGGCGTAGCTCATCAGATAGCCGGGCAGCACGAAGTCGAAGATCGACCACAGCTCGCCGGGATGGTTTTCCATGGGCGTGCCGGTCAGGGCCAGGCGCGTGCGCGCCGTCAGCTGCTTGACCGCCGCGGCGCTGACGGACATGGCGTTCTTGATGTGCTGCGCCTCGTCCAGCACGGCAAAGCGGAAGCGCACGTCCGACAGCAGCGCGATGTCGCGCCGGATCAGCGGGTAGGAGGTGACGAACACGTCCGCCTCGCCGGCCTTGAGCCGGTCGATCTGCGCCTGGCGCGCGGCCTGGCCGCCCTCGGCCACCAGCACGCGCAGCTCGGGCGCAAAGCGCAGCAGCTCCGCCTGCCAGTTGTAGACCAGCGACGTGGGCGCCACGACGATCGACGGGCTGCCCGGCTCCTTGCGGCAGGCCCACAGCAGCAGCGCAATGACCTGCAGCGTCTTGCCCAGGCCCATGTCGTCGGCCAGGATGCCGCCCATGTGCAGCCGGTGCAGCGCCTGCATCCAGGCAAAGCCGCGCTGCTGATAGGGGCGCAGCACCTCGCGCAGCGGCTCGGGGCAGGGGTCGCCGGCCTCGCCCAGGCGCGCGGTCACGGCGCGCACGGAGTCGTCCACCTGCACGGGCAGGCCGCTGCCGTCCAGCAGGCTGGTCAGATACGCCGCGCGGTAGGCGGCCATGTCCACCGCGCTGGAGCGGTAGCCCTCGGTGCTGTCGGGCATGTCGGCCAGGGTGCTGTCGGCGACCGTGTCGGCCAGCTCAAACCAGTCCTCCAGCCCGCTCAGATCCAAAAACGTGCCATCCTTGAGGTGAAAGTACTTCTTGCGGTCTCGCAGCGCCTGCAGGATGAGCAGCAGCTCCTCTACGGGCTGTCCGCTCTCCTGAAGGCTCAACTGCAGCACGCCGCCCTGCATGTGCAGCGTGCCCGCAAAGTGCGGTTTGCGCGGCGTCATGCGCCTAAAATCCTCCGAGCAGAAGACCTGCGCGCTCTCACGCAGCGCGTTCACGCCCTCGGTCAGGAAGGTGTAGACCGCCTCCGTCGCAGCCAGGTACACGCGCCCTGCGCGCACCCGAAAGCCTGCGCCGGCCAGGCACTCCAGCACGCGGTGCTCGCCCGCCGCGTCGCGCATGAGCAGCAGGCGCGAACCGCTCTGCGCCGTCTCCTGTCCCTGCGCGCCCTCCGCCTGCGCGGCGAAGGGGTCGATCTCCTCCTCGCCGTACGCAAAGACCGTGCGCGCCGTCACCGCGCGCCCCTCGCGGTCCAGGTATACGCGCGCCTGCAGCGGCCGGCGCACGATGCGCTCGGCCAGCGCGCCATCCAGCTCGACCTCGCCCGCGCGCGACAGGCGCGGCAGCAGCTCCGAGATCACGCGCTCCACCGCGCCCGCCTCGAACCGGAACACCGCCTGATCCCGCTGCGCGTTGTCCAGCAGCACCTGCAGCACCCTGCGCTGCGCCTGGGGCACGCGCAGCGCCTCCCCGTCGCACAGCATGAACTCGCAGTCCGCCGTCAGCGCGCGCAGGCGCGTGGGCATGTCCGCCGTCAGCTGCAGCTCGCGCCCAGACCCCTGCAGGAGAAAGTGCAGCTGCACAGGCCCCTGCACGACGCAGGGCAGCGACAGCAGCCGATCGCCTACCGCCAGGCGGAAGGGACGCGCCAGCAGGATGCGCAGCAGCCGCGCGGCGTGCGCGTCCGGAATGTTCATGTACTTGGTCTCGTCCGGCCGAACGGGCGCCGTGCCCGCCATGCGCTGGATGTACTCGACCTCGTCCAGCACGCGCAGCATCAGCTCGTCCGCGCGCTCGAACGTCATCCAGGCGGGCTGGAGCGTAAAGCCCTTGCCGAATACCAGGGCCGTCCTTTCCCGGATCGCCTTGAGCAGCTGCGCGATGTTGCGCACGACGTAGAGCCGCTCCTGCCCCATGCGCATCGCCAGGCGCAGCCGCGCCCCCTGTTGAGGCTCGGGCAGCAGCTGCAGCGTCCACTCGACCTGCACGGGCGAATCCACCGGCAGCGCCGGCTCCAGCGCGCTGAGCAGCTCATCCGCGGCGCTGCGCGCGCGCCGTCGGCGCGCCTCCTCCACCAGCCCCGAGCCGTGCGCCAGCAGCATCGCCGCCACCACGTGGCGGCAGGGCTTGTGCGAGCCCTCAAACGCCGCGCAGCTGCACTTGCCGGCGAGCCTGTCGCCGATGCCCACGCGCACCGTGCGCCGCGGGTCGCCATCCACCACGTAGCGCAGGTCGTCCCTGCGCTCCTCCAGGGGCCGCACGGCCCCGCGCCTGTATATGGCCACGCCCGCCTCGAATTCCTCCTGAGGCGTCATGCGCTTGAGCTGTTCCAATTCGGGTGTCAACCGGGCCACTCCATTTCGGTTCCGGCGGACGCGCCGCCAGAGGGATAACCTTATCTCTATTCTGCGGTCCGCGCACAAATTCCTGCCGCGCTTCAGGCTGCGCGCGCGCATTTTTTCTTTCCATTGCCTTCCACGCACACTCTGCGCCCGGCTGAACGCACAAAAAAAAGGCCCGCGCGCACGCGGGCCATGGGCCATTTTACTGGATTTCGATGCGGCGCGGGGCCTTGTCGGCCTCCTGCACGTTCTCCTTGGGCAGCGTCACCCGGAGCACGCCGTCCTCGTAGTGCGCCTGAATGCCATCCTCACGCACGCCGGTCAGATCAAAGCTGCGCTGGAAGCGGCCCGTGCGGCGCTCGCTGTAGATGTAGTTCTGGCGCTCCTCCTTCTGTTCGCTGTTCATGTTGGCCGCGATCGTCAGCGTGCCGCCGTCGACCGTCAGCTCAATGTCGTTCTGCTTGACGCCCGGCAGCTCCGCAGAGAGCTCGTAAGCGTCCTTGCCCTCCTTCACATCCACGCGGAACGCGGACGTGCCGAACATGTCGCCCATGTCGAAGAAGGAATTGAAGAACCGGTCATCCCACAGGCTGGGCACGGCGTTGCGGTTGGCCATCGAACGGTTGGTGTGAAGCGGAATCATCGAGAACATATAACAGACCTCCTTGTTTGTCGGCTGATATTGCATTCGTTAGGGTCTCCGGGGCCGGGCTTCTTATGCCCTTTTCCTTTTGACAAGTGTATTATACGTCAAAGGTCAAAGAAAGTCAAATATATAGAAGACAAAAAACAGCCTTCTGAGGCGAAGAGCTCCAATCCCGAGCAAATATTTTATAAATTCTAATAATTTTAAGTTTTTTCTTCGTTTTTCTTTGATTTTTGCATTTGTCTATCGCGGCTCAAACAGCGGCAGGGGCGCCCGCCTCCCTTGTGCGGACGCCCCCGGCTATGATTCCAAACGCACGCGTCACCCGTGCGCGCGTCTCTTGGCATGCATCTTGATGTAGTCGCGCAGCTCGTCCATGGGCATGGGCGGGCCGATCATATAGCCCTGGCCTTTGAGGAAGTCGAGATGCTCGAAGAACTCGAACTGCTCGCCGGTTTCGATGCCCTTGGCGCACACGAACAGGTCGAGCGTATCGGCGAAATGGGCGACGGCGACCAGCACCTTGCAGGTCTGCTCATCGTCCGGCACGCCGGAGGCGAAGGAGCGGTCCAGCTCCAGGCCGTCGACGTGCACCTCGCGCAGCAGGTCGATGTTGGAGTGGCCGGTGCCAAAGTTGCCCAACAGCATGGCGATGCCGACCTCGTCGTGCAGGCGGTTGATGTTGGCCACGCCGGTGGGGGTAAGGCGCTGCGCCTCGCTGAGCTCGAACTGCAGCTTATAGGGGCGCATCTTGGTGCGCTCCATCATGCCCAGCACCTGCTCGCAGAAGTCGGGCTCGTTGGCCTGCGCGGCCAGCACGTTGATCGAGAGCGTCACGTTGCTGTCGGTCTCGGCGGTGAGGCGCACGGCGGCCTCCATCGCGCGCTCCATGAACCAGGCGTAAAAGATGCGGGTGAGCTCCTCGTCGGCCTCGACGGCCCGGATCAACTCCTGGGCGGGAATGCTCTCCCCGTCCGGCTGGCGAATCCGCTCTGCAAAGACCTCGTATGTGTTGCAGGTGTTTTTGCCGAACGTCCACTTGGGCTGACCGTAAAGCTCCAGCGCATCGTCCCGAATCAGCTGAAGTATTCGCTCCCGGTCCATCGTCATCTTGGTATTCCCTCCCGTCTGATTGGAGCAAGCCGCCCATCACGCCGAAACGTCTGGCACGCCTTGATTGTCTGCTATATTCGATATATCCTGTCCAAATCCCTCTTTTTTTGATAGTTTCAACAATTTTTTTCACAAACTTGTGAAGGCCTGTCCGCATTTTTCCATCGCGCGGGCGTTGGAGCCCGCCAATCCCGTTCTGCCTTCCGCTTTTCGGGGGCACTCAACGCCATGAAGGGAGAAGAGGGGACTCGCCAAGGGTCTTCCCGCAAAAGATCGTTCCATCCGACGCAGCAGGAGAAGGCCAGACGCAAGGAAAAAAGGCTGCGGCGCGCGATCGGAAGGCCGCATCCATCACGTGCCTGTTGCAGCCGTAGCTGAAGGCGATTTCGCTTGCGCTGCCGGTGAGCCCGGGGGAACAGACTGCCAACTTTGGGGGCTTGGCATGGGTCCTTTGCGTCTTCTCGTCTGCTCTCCGCGCGAGAACGTCCGTCCAAAACGGTTGTACGTTCGTCGTGCCGCCTTATCCCAATAAATCTTTTGTGTTCCCATATGCAATTCTTTCAGCTTCTTCCGCCGTAAAATCCATTTGGTTCAGCATATCAAAGTAGGCATTGTATATTCCATCGGGCTGCAACACGCGGTTATCGGGATAGTCCGTAGCAAACAGCAATCTATCCACACCGAACGCTCGCAGTATTTCATTGGTTTTTGCAATGCCAAAGGTGCGCACATAGTCCGGGAGAATCGCAGACATATCCACATAACATCCGATTGAGCGCAAACGCGCCCACTGAAACCCTCCCATGTGTGAAACGATCAGCTTCAAATCGGGGTAGCGTTCTGCCACCTTAACAATGCGTTCCGTTGCGGAGACATCATGCTCTTCGTTTGGATACGAATGAATTGCAATGGGAATATGCCGTTGTTGCGCCAATGTGAAAATTGGGTTATTATACGCATCATCCAGAGCGATCCCGGTATTGTTGGGGTGGATTTTGATGCCGTCCAAGCCATAGCTGTCAATGGCTTGGATGATTGCATCTACGGATTGCGCAGGGGTGTTCCGTGTGTCGACGTCAGCAAAGGCATAGAACTTATCGGGATATTGGTTCTTCATGGCCCGCAGATTTTGATGGACCGCATGAACCGTAAATTCCATCGACATGAGCCACGAGTCATTCAACGGCATAATGATCGCTTTTTCGATATGCAGTTCATCCATCATGCTACGGTATTGCTTCAGATCCGCGTAGCGCCAAACATCCTCAGCATTGGGGTTGGCTTCATGTACCGCATCCGGCAATATATGAATATGTGCATCCATTTTTTTGAGTTCTTTCCAATTTGTAAACGCCATAGCGATCCCCCATTATCTGATTTCGTCAGGCTAAAGCGCTTAGCCGTTTTGAAACAGCCAGCCGCTCAGCATGCTCAAAGTCTTTCTGCCGGCTCTTCGGAAAATAGTTCAGAGAAGCCCCTCATGAGGCCCCTGTATTTTGAAATCTCAAGGCCCAGTATGCCACAGCCCCGTGCCGCGCTCACCCCTGCAACGCTCCCGCATATGCAAGAAAGCGCCCAGACGCATGTCTGGGCGCTTTCTCTTGTGGGATCCGGCAGCGACCTACTCTCCCGGGCCGTCTCCAGCCAAGTACCATCGGCGCACAAGGGCTTAACTTCTGTGTTCGGTATGGGAACAGGTGGATCCCCTTCGCCATTGCCACCGGAAGTCCTGCGGGCCTCGGAGCTTCCCGCTCCGCACACCCTGAAAACTGCACACCCGAATTCCGCACATCTTGTTTCTCAACCACTTCTTGGTCTCTTTCTCAATCCTTTAGATCAAGCCCTCGACCGATTAGTATCATCAAGCTCCAAAC
>CALVNS010000014.1 GCA_944349855.1 uncultured Eubacteriales bacterium
CACCATGGGCGCGTCGAACTGCGCGTCCAGCACGAGATACGGCCTGCCGGAGACGTCCAGCGCGGCCAGCGCCAGCGCCTCGTCCATGGGCGCGCAGGCATGGCCCAGGCGCGCGATGCCGCGCTTGTCGCCCAGCGCCTGGGCGATGGCCTGCCCCAGGCAGATGCCCACGTCCTCCACCGTGTGGTGGGCGTCCACGTGCAGGTCGCCCTCACAGCGAAGCGTCAGGTCGAGCAGCCCAAAGCGGCACAGCGCCGAGAGCATGTGCTCAAAAAAGCCGATGCCGCACTGCGCGTCGCAGCGGCCCTGACCGTCCAATGCGAGGGACAGGCGGATGTCGGTCTCGCCGGTCTTGCGGGCGATGTCAGCCGTTCGCATGTTCACGCCTCACTTTCCGAAGCGGACGGCCACGGCGTTGGCGTGGGCGTCCAGTCCCTCCGCGCGCGCCAGGCGGATGACGTCGTCCGACACCGCCTCCAGCGACGCGCGGTCGTAGTAGATGAGCGAGGACTTCTTGGTAAAATCCTCGACGTTGAGCGGGGAGAAGAAGCGCGCGGTGCCGGACGTGGGCAGCACGTGGTTCGGGCCCGCGAAGTAGTCGCCCAGCGGCTCGGGCGCATAGTGGCCCAGGAAGATGGCGCCGGCGTTCTGAATGCGGCCCAGCAGCTCGAAGGGCTGGGCGACGGACAGCTCCAGATGCTCGGGTGCGACGAGGTTGGCGACCTGCGCCGCCTGCTCGAGGTTCTCGCATGCGACGATCGTGCCGTAGCGCGAAAGCGAGCGGTCGACGATCTCGCGGCGCGGCAGCAGCGCGGCCTGGCGGTCGATCTCCGCGGCCACGCGCTGGGCCAGCTCCTGCGAATCCGTCACGACGATGGCCGCGGCCAGCGGGTCGTGCTCGGCCTGCGAGAGCATGTCCGCCGCGACATAGACGGGGTTGGCGCTGCCGTCGGCGATGACCAGCACTTCCGACGGTCCCGCGACCATGTCGATGCCGCAGTGGCCGTAGACCTCGCGCTTGGCGTTGGCCACATAGATGTTGCCGGGGCCGACGATCTTGTCCACACGCGGCAGGCTCTGCGTGCCAAACGCCAGCGCCGCGACCGCCTGCGCGCCGCCGACCTTGTAGATGCGGTCGACGCCGGCGATGTCCGCGGCCACGAGCGTCAGCGGATAGGAGACCCTGCCGTCCGCGCCGGGCGGCGTGACCATGACGATCTCCCGCACGCCCGCCACGCGCGCGGGCAGCACATTCATCAGCACGCTGGAGGGATAGGCCGCGGTGCCGCCGGGCACATACACGCCCACGCGCTCCAGCGGACGGACCATCTGGCCCAGGGCGATGCCGCCGTCAAAGTCGATCCACGTGCGCTGCTTCTGCTTTTCGTGGAAGGCGGTGATGCGCGCGGCCGCCTCGCGCATGGCGTCGATCCAGGGCTTCTCGGCCGCGTCGTAGGCGGCGCGGATCTCCTCGGGCGTCACCTGCACGCTGGCGGCGTCCAGCTTCGCGCCGTCGAAGCGCTCGGTGTATTCGAAGAGCGCCGCGTCGCCGCGCGCGCGCACGTCGCGCACGATGTCCTTCACGCGCTGCGTGACGGTCTCGTCCGTCAGCTGGGAGCGGGAGAGCAGGCGCTCCTGCAGCGCCTGCCGGTCCGCGTAGTTGAGAATGGGGATCATGAACCTTCCTCCTTTTGTGCCCTGCGGCGCGCAAGCTCTGCGGACAGCGCGTCGATCAGAAAGCGGATGCGCTCGCCCTTCGTCTTGAGCGATACGCAGTTGACGACGACGCGCGCGCTGACGTTCTCCACCACGGTCTCCAGGATCTCCAGGCCGTTGGCGCGCAGCGTGCCGCCGCTCTCGACGATGTCGAGGATGACGTCCGACAGGCCGACCAGCGGGCCCAGCTCCACGGAGCCGTTGAGCTTGATGATCTCGATCGTCTGTCCGCGCGCGCCGTAGTATTCGCGCGCAATGTTGGGATACTTCGTCGCCACGCGGAAATTGGCGTCCGTCACCGCGCGGCTGCCCGACGGAAAGCCCGCCACGCACAGCCGGCAGCGGCCGAAGCCCAGGTCCAGCAGCTCATAGAGCGGCCGGTTTTCCTCCATCAGGGTGTCCTTGCCCGCCACGCCGATGTCCGCCACGCCGTGATCGACGTAGGTCGGCACGTCGCTGGGCTTGACCAGGATGAACCGAAAGCGTCCCGTCGGCTCCCCAAAGACCAGCTTGCGGCCGGGATTGCGCACCTCGGCGCAGTCCACGCCGATCGCCTCGAGCAGCTCCATCGTCTTGTCCGCCAGGCGGCCCTTCGCCAGGGCGATCGTCACGGGTTCCACGGCTGCAATCCCTCCTTCCCGACCTCAAGCGCGCCCGCCTCGCCGACGTAGACGGCCTGCCGGGCGCCCTTGCGCGCGCGCAGCCCGTCCAGCGACGCGGGCTCCTTTTCGTAGCACAGCTCCACCGACCACCCCTGCGCGCGCAACTGCGCGGCCAGACGCAGCGCCTCCCGCCGCGCCCCCGGCGCAAAGGCCAGCAGCACGTCGCTGGCGGGGGATTCAAACGGCGCGCCCTGGCGCTCCAGCGCGATGAGCAGCTGCTTGACGTCCAGCGCAAAGCCCACGGCGGGCAGCGGATGGCCAAAGCCTGCGGCCAGCTGGTCGTAGCGCCCGCCGGAGAGCAACGGACGGCCCAGGTTGGCCGTCAGCCCGCGCAGGATCATGCCGGTGTAGTAGTCGATGGCGTGCACCATGCCCAGATCTACGGATACGTACTGCGCCAGCCCGTAGTCCGCGAGCACCGCCAGCACGTCGCGCAGGTTCTGCACGGCCTGCCGGCATGCGGGCGCTTCGGACATGGCCTGCGCCGCGTCCAGCACCTCGGCGCCGCCGTAGAGCTGGGGCAGGCGCGTGATGCGGCGCTGGACCTCCTCGCCCACGTTGCGCTCGCCGAGCATCAGCTCGATGGCGAGCATGTTCTTCTCCTCGACGTAGCCGCGCAGGCGCTCCGTCTCCTGCGCAGAGAGCCCGGCCTCCTCCA
Source organism: uncultured Eubacteriales bacterium (assembly GCA_944349855.1). Classification (GTDB taxonomy): domain Bacteria; phylum Bacillota; class Clostridia; order Christensenellales; family Aristaeellaceae; genus Beduinella. The sequence goes on from CALVNS010000014.1 coordinate 3,037, forward strand.
TCAGTCCCTTGAAAAAGCCCACCTGGCCGATGTCGATCTGGAAGGAGCGCAGCCCCGCCTCCAGCAGCGAGCGGACCGCCAGCGCGATGACCTCCGCGTCTGCCTCCGGCGAGGACTCGCCCAGCAGCTCCACGCCCGCCTGCGTCGCCTGCGAAAAGCGCGGGTTCGGCCGTGCGGGGTATTCCAGCACGTCCTGCACGTAGCATAGCCGCAGCGGAAGCGGCGCATCCTGCATGCGCGTGGCCACCATGCGCATCACGGGCGTCGTGCTGTCGGGGCGCACCGCCAACACGCGCCCCTGCTTGTCAAACGTCTTGTACATGCGCTCCGGCGCCACGCCGCTCGCGCCGCCCGTGAACGCGTCGCAGTATTCCAGCGCGGGCGTCTGCACCTCAAAAAAGCCGTCTCTGGCAAAGAGCGCGCGCAGTGCGGCCTCGACTCGGCGCTTTTGGCGGCACTCGCCGGGCAGCGTGTCCTGCATGCCCTCGGGGATCTGTCTGATCAGTCGGTTCATGCGTCCTCCGATGCTTTAATGTAGTAAATTGATAAAGCAAACCTATCTTACCGCATTGCGCGGCGTCTGTCAAGACCCGGTTACATTATAAGGTTTTCCAGGCCGGCGCGCAAGGGGCGCGGGGACGCCACATTTTTTGCAAGAATTCGCAGCGGTCGCCTGTCGCGAATTGTCAGTTTGCGCCGCGGGCTTTGGGCTCACAATAGCGTTGAAAACGAACGGGAGGTGAACAAACGACATGGCAGGCAACAACGGATCGTCGAACAAGGTGAACGTTCCGGAGGCGCGCGAGGCGCTCAGCAACATGAAGTATGAGATCGCCCGCGAGCTGGGGGTCAACCTCAAGCAGGGCTACAATGGCGACCTGACCTCGCGCGAGAACGGCTATGTGGGCGGCTACATGGTCAAGCGTCTGATCGAACAGGCCGAACGCCAGATGGCGGGCCGCTGACCTCAGGGGAAATCAAAAAGTGGAGGAAGATAGCGATGTATAACAACCAGAACGGCCAGAACAACCAGAACACGCAGAACATGCCCGGCGCGCAGGGCAACGCGGGCAGCTCTTCCGGCTCCAACCGCACCGTCGTGCCGGAGGCCAAGCAGGCGCTCAACAACATGAAGTATGAGATCGCCAACGAGCTGGGCATCAACCTCAAGCAGGGCTACAACGGCGACCTGCCCTCCCGTCAGGCGGGCTACATCGGCGGCTACATGGTCAAGAAGATGATCGAGCAGCAGGAACGCCAGATGAGCGGCAAGTAACCGATCGAACGCAATCTTTGGCGGAGGCCGGGCGGATGCCCGGCCTCTTTTGGCATGGACAGGATTGAATCTTCAGGCCGGGCATGGTATAATGTCCGTGGCTATCCGAGCCGAAGTGGTGGAATGGCAGACACCAGGGACTTAAAATCCCTTGCCCGTCAGGGCGTGTGCGTTCGAGTCGCATCTTCGGCACCAGGAAAAGCACAACATGGTAGAGGTGAACGCGCATGTTGTGCTTTTTTTCGCTAAAACGCATATCACAAAAAATATCGCAAGGCAGGAAATATATTTTCCTGCCTTTTTGCTATGATATACATGTAGCTACAAATGATGTGGAAAGGAGTCGTGAAATGGGAAATCTTGATAGGATTCAAAGCAGTATTGATTATATCGAGAAGAATCTGAAAGCTGAAATTTCAGCACAAGAACTTGCCGAACAAGCAAACTTTTCTATATTTCATTATTACCGGCTTTTCCAAACGGCTGTGGGCATACCTGTCATGCAGTATATTACACGCAGAAAGCTGCTACATGCCATATATGAGATTAGCTGCGGCAGCAAAATGATTGAAACTGCTTTGGATTATGGTTTCGACACCTATGCCGGGTTCTATAAAGCGTTTAAGCGTGAATTTGGCTATTCTCCAAAGCAATTCCTTCAAAATAACAAGTTGAATAAGCCATATAGAATGAATCTTTTTCAGGAGGGGCATATTCTGATGACACATAAAAAATTAAGCGAACTTTTAACAAACTGGAATTTGCAAAATGAACCAATCAGAGATATTTTCTACGAAAGCGGAGAAAGAAACGAGCATGCATGGTATGTTGGAGAAAGTTATGTGATAAAAGCTTTTGCCAATTTGGGTAATTTAAAAAATTGTATGAATATCTCGAAATCACTTGAAAAATTGGGAGTAGTCGCCTCACTGCCTATTGAAACAATTGACGGAAAGGACATAGTGGAAGATGGTCAGTTGTATTTTGTTTTAACGAAACGATTACAAGGCAAGCCGATTAAAGCGGTTAATATGTATGCAGGCGACTATAAAGATAAAGCAAGATTTGTAGGTGAAATCATTGGACAGCTTAGCTTAGCGCTTGCAAAAGTGGATGCGGTAGTCAATGATGTTAATATTTATGATAGCGTCAAAAATTGGGCGTTGCCAAAGGCAACAGAGATGTTCGATATTCCGGAAAGCTTTTGGAAGGATAGGATGGAATTCTTTGGAACATTATATGGCGCCCTGCCAAAACAAATCATTCATCGTGATCCTAACCCGAGCAATATGATTGTGGCTGAAGATACATGGGGATTTATTGACTTTGATTTGTCAGAACGGAATATACGAATTTTTGACCCCTGCTATGCTGCAACCGGAATTTTAAGCGAAAGCTTTGATGAACACAATCAGGAAAAGCTTGCGCAATGGATTGAAATTTACAAAAATATTATTTACGGTTACGATAGTGTAGCCAAGCTAAGTGATAACGAGACCAAAGCAATTCCGTATGTCATTTTATCCAATCAATTGATTTGTTGTGCATGGCTTTCTGAGCGGGAGAAATACAAAAATGTTTTCGAAGTGAACCGAAAAATGACCAGATGGATTTGCAAAAATTTTGATAAGTTGATGATTGAATAATGAAAGGAATCGATGAAGGTTCAAGGAAAGCAGCAAAAAAACGCATGGCATTTTTATTGAGTCCCTGGAGACATCGGGCCCGCATCCGGCGCGCGCCGGGTGCGGGCCTCTTTTGCCGCCCACGCCGCGCTTGAAATGGCGGCGCATCTGTGGTATCATACTAAATGCTGCATGTATCGAATGACGGGGACACCGGATATTGTGTGTCGCCGATACGGATGGAAAGTTGGGGAAAGGGGAACAAAAGGTGAACGTAAGAAAGCGAAACGGAAAACTCGTGGCATTTGACGGCACGTTTATCGAGCGCGCGGTCGCGCTGGCCGCCGCGGCCGCTGGCGAGCATGACGACGAGGCCGCGCGGCGCGTGGCAGACGAGGTCCGCGCGCGCGTGGAAAAGCTCGGCGGGGCCGATGTCGACATCGAGACGATCCAGGATACGGTCGAGCAGGTGCTCTTTGAGCAGCAGCGCTTTCGCACGGCGCGCGCGTACATCCGCTACCGCATGGAGAAGGAGAAGACCCGCGGCCGGGAGGATTGGCGCGAGGGCCTGCTGAGCAAGGAATTCCTCAGCCCCTACAAGCACGCGCCCAACCCCATGGACCAGCTGGGCTCGTTCGTCTACTCGCGCACGTATTCGCGCTACCTGCCCGCGCAGGGCCGGCGCGAATTCTGGTGGGAGACCGTGCGCCGCGCGGTCGAGTACAACTGCTCGCTCGCGCCGACTTCGCGTGAGGAAGCGGAGTATCTCTACGACAACGTGTATCACCTGCGCCAGTTCCTCTCCGGCCGCACGCTGTGGGTCGGCAGTACGCCCGTCTCCCGCGCCTATCCGCTGGCCAACTACAACTGCGCGTTCGAGGTGATCGACGACTACCACGCGTTTCACGACCTGTTCTACCTGCTGATGGTCGGCAGCGGCGTGGGCGTGCGCGTGCTGCGTGAGGACGCGGAAAAGCTGCCCAAGATCCGCACGAACGTGCAGGTCATCCACAAGGCGTACGATCCGCGCCCGGTCGAGGAGCGGCTGGAGTTCACGAACCTGACGTTTGCGACCGACACCGCGACGCTGGCCATCGGTGATTCGAAGGAGGGCTGGGCGCAGGCGCTGGACCATTACTTCACGCTGCTGACCAGCCGCGAGTACAACAAGGTGCGCAAGATCGTCGTCGAGTACGATTCCATCCGCCCGCGCGGGGAGCGGCTCAAGGTCTTCGGCGGCACGGCGTCCGGCTACGAGTCCATGATGGCCATGCTGGACAAGATCCACAAGGTCGTCACGGTCGCCGGCGCGCGCGACGGCAAGCAGCTGACGATGCTGCGCCCGCTCGACCTGCTGGACATCGCCAACATCATCGGCGAGAACGTCGTCTCCGGCGGCGTGCGCCGCACGTCGGAGATCGGCCTGATCGATCAGGAAGACGAGGACTGCATCAAGGCCAAGAGCGAGCTGTACCGCCAGGTCGACGGCCGTTGGGAGATCGACAAGTCCATCGCGCACCGCCAGATGAGCAACAACTCCATCTTCTACCGGCGCAAGCCGACCCGCGAGCAGCTGCACTGGCATCTGCAGCAGATGCGCTACTCCGGCGAGCCGGGCTGGGTCAACGAGGAGGCGGGCCTCAAGCGCCGCCCCAACTTCCGCGGCTGCAACCCGTGCGGCGAGATCCTGCTGGACAGCCACGGCCTTTGCAACCTGACCACGGTGAACGTCATGGCCTTTGTAAAGGACGGCGCGCTCGACGAGGAGGCCCTGCTCGAGGCGCAGCGCCTGTCCGCGCGCGCGGGCTATCGCATGACCTGCCGCGAGCTGGAGATGCACCAGTGGAACGCCGTGCAGCAGCGCGACCGGCTGCTGGGCTGCTCCGTCACCGGCTGGCAGGACATGGTCAACGCCACCGGCATGGACCGCGAGGCGCAATCGCAGCTGCTGGAGCGCATGCGCGCAGCCGTGCACGACGCCGCCAACCGCCTGGCCGATCAGCTGGGGCAGAAGCGCCCGCTGCTGATGACGACCGTCAAGCCCGAGGGCACGCTCTCGCTGCTGCCCACGGTCTCCAGCGGCGTGCACTACTCGCACGCGCCCTATTACATCCGCCGTGTGCGCATCTCCGCCGCCGACCCGCTGTGCAAGGTCTGCGAGGAGCTGGGCTATCCCGTCTTCCCGGAGGTGGGCCAGGATCCGGAGACGTGCAAGACCAAGGTGGTCGAGTTCCCGGTCAAGGCCCCGGCCGGCCGCGTGAAGGCGGACGCCTCTGCGATCGAGCAGCTGGAGAACTACAGGATGTTCATGCGCCATTACGTCGACCACAACTGCTCCATCACCGTGCACGTGCGCGACGGGGAGTGGGATCAGGTCGAGGAATGGGTCTGGAACAACTGGGATGAAATCGTCGCGCTCTCCTTCCTCAGCTATGACGACAGTTTCTACGAGCTGCTGCCCTATGAGGAGATCGACCAGGCCGAGTACGAGCGCCGGCGCGCCGCGATGCGTCCGTTCAACCCGTCGCTGATCTCCAAGTACGAGCACGAGGAGACCGAGCTGGACATCGGTACGAGCGACTGCGTGGGCGGCGCCTGCCCGATCCGCTGACGGAGGAGCAGGCCGATGAGGAACATGAAACGCAGGGGCCTTTTCCTGCTGCTGGCGCTGCTGCTGACGCTGCCCGTGCAGGCGATGGGCCGGGGCGAGTTGACGTACCAGGCCGTCGGCGAGGAGGGCGCGGAGCCGGTCGCGGCTCCGTTGGATGCGCCCGCTTTAGAGACATCCCCCGCGCGCGAGGAGATGATCGACGGCATCATCGACCTGGCGCAGCGCAAGTACGAGGAGACGAACGGCCGCGCCCAGCGCGCGCAGTATGCCAGCGACATCTACATCTGCAAGAACTTCACCGTATACCTGTTCAATCAGGTCGCGGTGGACTACCGCATGGCTGAGTTTCCGGACGTGGAGCTGTACATCCCCAACAACAACCCCAGCGAGGCCTGCGCGCCCTATGTCTACGGCCTGGAGTGGGAGGACGTGCCCGCCGAGGAGGGCAATCCCTTCTATGAGGCGGCGCGCTTCCGCTACGACAGCGAGCTGACGGACGCGGAGAACCGGGAGCTGGCGCGGCAGTTTCTCATGCAGGCGCAGCGCGGGGACTTCTTTCAGATGGCCGCGAACTACTACTACGGCGTGGGCGCGCACAGCATGATCTTCATTGCCGACTACGACCCGGAGACCGACACCGTGCGCTGGACCGACTCCAACATGAAGGGCGAGCGCCGAAACGGCGAGCGGTACGGCTATGTGCAGTTCGACGCGGTCAAAGAGATCGACTGGTTCGTCGACGCCTTCTGCCGCAAGGGCTACGGCGCGACGATCTACCGCCTGCGCGAGGACATCGTGTGGGCGCAGTGACGGACACAAAAAGGCCGTCCATGCAGGCTTTGCATGGACGGCCTTTGACTTACGCGGCGGGCGACTGCGCGCGCTTCATTTCGCGCAGCGTGGTGTAGCCCAGCGGCAGCGCCAGGAGCAGCGTGCACAGGTCGGCGACGGGTTGGCTGATCAGCAGCCCGGTCATGCCCAGCACGCGCGGCAGGATCAGGATCACCGGCAGGAAGAACAGGCCCTGACGCGCTGCGGCGAGCACGCTGGCCTTGAGCGACTGGCCGATCGTTTGAAGCATCATGTTCGTCATCGTGATGTAGGAGACGAACGGAAACAGCACGCACTGGCAGCGCAGCGCGGCCGCGCCGATCTGCACGACCACGGGATCGGCCTTGCGGAAGATCTCGATGACGCGCGGCGCAAATGCAAACCCCAGCGCGGAGAGCGCCAACAGGATGACGAACGAAATGCGCAGGCAGAAGAAGAACGCCTCGCGCACGCGCCCGTACAGCTTGGCGCCGTAATTGAAGCCGCACACCGGCTGGAAGCCCTGGCCGAAGCCGAGCACGGCCGACATCGCAAACTGCATCACGCGCGAGACGATGGACATCGCGGCGATGGCCGCATCACCATAGGGACCGGCGGCGAGGTTGAGCGCAATGGTGGCGACGCTGCCCAGGCCCTGCCGGCACAGGGACGGCAGGCCGCCGCGCAGGATCTCGCGGTAGCGCGCGAACGCGGGGCGGAATGCGCGCAAGCGGATGGGGATGTTGCTGCCCCGATGCGTGCCTGCCAGCAGCAGGCAGAAGCCGACGATCTGGCTCAGGCTGGTGGCCAGCGCCGCGCCCGCCACGCCCATGTCGAACACGAAGATGAACAGCGGGTCCAGCGCCACGTTGAGCACCGCGCCGGATGTGATGCCGACCATCGCATAGGAGGCGCTGCCCTGGAAACGCAGTTGATTGTTGAGCACGAGCGAGGAGATCATGAACGGCGAGCCAAGCAGGATGAGGCGCGTGTAGTCGCGCGCGTAGGGGAGGATCGTCGGCGTCGCGCCGAGCAGCTGGACCAGCGGATCCAGAAAGATCAGCCCCAACGCCATGACGATGAAGCCGGCGGCCAGTGCGGAGAAAAAGCCCGTGGAGGCCATCGCCTCCGCGCTTTCGTTGTCCTTGGCGCCCAGCTTGCGGGAGATGTAGTTGCCCGAGCCATGGCCGAACGTGAAGCCCAGCGCCTGAATGACGGCCATCAGCGAGAAGACGACGCCGACGGCGGCTGTGGCGCTCGTGCCGATTTTGCCGACGAAGAACGTATCGGCCATGTTGTACAGGGAGGTGACGAGCATGCTCACGATGGTGGGCGCGGCCAGGCGCAGGATGAGCGGACGGATGGGCTGGGAGGTCATGACGGCGAACTTTTCCTGGGCGGTTTGCGGGGCTTTCAAGAAAAAACGACCTTCTTCCTCATGTATTGCTCTCTCTATTATAGTGGAAAAGTGCGAAAAACGCAAAGAAGATGTGAAATCTTCTCTGCGTCAATGCGAAATATGGGGAAGAAATCATTCCTCGCCTTCCTTGTGCTCCGCGCCGTTGGCAAGCGCCTGCGCGTAGCGTGGCGACATGGACTGCGTCGAGAAGAGATAGACCACGCCGTTGAAGGCAGCCGTCTCTTCGATGTCGGAAAAGCCTTCGCGGCGCTTGAGCTCCGTGAGTGCGCGGTCGATCTGCGGCTTGGTGTAGCTGTATGGATGGCGCATGAAGTAGTACAGCGGCGTGGGCGCCGGGTACGTCTTGCAGTTGAAGCGCACCATCTGCGCAATCGTGCGGGGGATGTCCTTGTCCTCGATGTAGGCTGCGATCATGGCGTAGTTGTGCGCCATTGTCGCGTCGGAGTAGTAATACGTATCCCGTTCGCCGTGGACGGCCTGAATGTCCGCACAGGATTCGATTTCGGCCATCTGCGCGAGCAGCTCTTCCCAATGCTCATCCTCCTGGCGGATCAGCGCCAGCGGCGTGAGCTGTGCGGCGACCGTGCGCGCACGGATGAAATCGGCCAGCAACTCGGCGGGCGTCTTTTCCGGGGCTGGGCACGGCTCCGCCGGCGGAGAGGGCGGGAAGGGATCCTCCACTTCGGGCAATGATTCCATGTAGTCAAGCAGGTCGACCGTGCCGTGCGGCGCGTTCATCTCGGGCTCACCGGGCTGCCCGGAGGGATCGCCCTGCTCCACATTTTCGCCGCGCACGATGCGCGAGAGGACCGACGAGGCCTTCTGCTGCATGTCGATCTTTTCGGCCTTGGGGTTGTCCGCCCGGTTGGCGGCGGGGTCGAGCGCGTCGTTGAACTCGCCGGAAATTTCGTTGGGCTTGAGCTCGACTTCCTTGGAGAAGCCGGGCTTGCGCCTGCCAAACAAAGACATGGCTTTCAACTCCTTGCTGGTGTCATGTGAACAGTATACGGGCTGCGAATACGCCTGTCAATGCGTCGCCAGAGCGAACAAAAACGAGGCAACGTGCTGAATTTTGAAGGATTGGACGGCGCTGCACGCGTCTAATGGGTGAAAGACGAAAGGAGGGGGACCTGATGGATGCGCTGGAGAAGGAGCGCACGCTCGCGCGCCTGATGGAGCGCCACGGCGACGCCATCGTGCGCCTGTGCACGCTGCACCTGCGAGACGCGCAGCTCGCCCAGGATGCGGCGCAGGAGACGTTCCTCAAGGCGTATCGCGCGCTGGAGCAGTTCAGGGGCGAGAGCAGCGAGAAGACGTGGCTTTCCCGCATCGCGATCAACACCTGCCGCAGCATGCGGCGCAGCGCCTGGTTCCGCCTGGTGGACCTGGGCGCGCTGCGCGAGAGCCTGCCCGCACCGGAGCAGCCGTTCGGCGTGGAGGAGGATGAGATGACGTTTGCCATTGCAGGGCTGCGCGCAAAGTATCGGGAGGTGATTCTGCTCTACTACTATCAGCAGATGAGGGTTGCCGAGATCGCACAGGCGCTGGGCATCCCGGAAAAGACGGTGTCCACGCGCCTGTCGCGGGCGCGGAACATGCTCAGGCTCAGGCTCGAAGGAGGGAAAGTCGATGATACCGCGCGTGCGTGAGGCGATTGACGCGCGTCTCTCCGGCGTGCGGGTGAGCCCGGAGGACAGGGCGCGCGTGCTCGAACGCGCGCGAAAGGAGGAGGAACACATGCGCAAGAAGATCTCGACGGGTCTGGTGCTGGCGTTGGCGCTGACCGCGCTGTTGGCGGGCACGGCGCTCGCGGCCGCCGGCGGCATCTTTGAATTTTTCGCCGGACGGGATGCAGGAATCGGCCTGGAGCCGCTGGAGCAGAACCTCGCCGGGGCGGCTGTCGCCGCCGGGCAGACGCTGCTCCAGGATGAGGTGGAGTTGACGGTCGAGGAGTCGTACTATGACGGAGAGACGCTGTATCTCAGCTGGTCCATCGGCGGACAGACGCGCACGGAGGAGCCCTGGACGCCCGACGCCGCGCAGCTGGAGGCGATGGAGGCGACGCAGGCCGAATACCTGGATGTGGAGCTTTCGCCGGGGACGGGCGTGTTGGTGACGACGGTCTCCGAGGGCGACGGCCTGAATCTGGCCGACGGCACGTACATCAACCCCTCGATGGGTGATTCCAGCGTGCTGGAGGATGGCACGCGCGTGAACTGGATGCGCTACGAGACGCCACTGCCGGAGGCGGCGCGCCAGCAGCAGGGGCTGGACCTGGTGATGACGCTGTACCGGACCCAGACTGCCTATTACATGGATGCGGACGGCGCAGCCTATGTCATGAGCCTGTCGCATGAGCGCGAGGAGCTGCCCTTCCGCATTGAGTGCACCGATGCCACGGCGCAGGCGACGGCAAGCGCCTCGTTTGAAAACTACACGGCGGAGTGCACGATCACGGCGGGCATCCTGAACAACGTCGCCGTCCATGCGAACGTCGTCCTCACCGGCATGCCGGCGGAGTGGTATGATGCGGTCGTCAGCATGGAGGATGCGGCGGACGCCGTCTACAGCTACAGACTCTACATCGACGGGGAGATGTGCCAGAAGTTTGACGCCTGGCTCGGCGGAGACGCGACGCGCCTGGAGCTGTGGTTCGGCTTCATCCAGCCGCCGCTGCCCGAGACGGACGAGAACACATTCACCTTGGTGCCCGTCTACACCCAAAGCGGCGAACGGCCGGAGGAGGCGCTTCAGGGCGTGATCCGGTACCCCGCGGCGGTCAACATCTGAGCGTGATGAGCGCGCCCCCTGCCGGGGACCGGCAGGGGGCGTTTGTCTTCTGAGCGGCGCCGGTCAGATCAGGCCGAGCTCTTCGAGCTTGTCGGCCGCATCGGCCAGGCCGAATTTTTCGAGCGTCTCGCGGGTCGGAATGCCGGTCTCCTTGTCCCAACCCATGGCCTCGTAGAACATATCCAGCGATTTCTCCCAGTCCTCGCGGTCGAGCTTGACCGTGCCTTCCTCAAAGGGCTTGAAGTCGGGCTCCTTGTCGAACACCCAATCCGACACCTTGTCGTGATCCTGGCGCAGGTTGGAGCTGTCCAGATTCAGCTTGAAGGAGATGGCCGTCATGGCGCGCAGCAGCTGCGAGATGCGTTCGGACATGAACTCGATGTCCTCGCGCGTGTAGTCCTCGCCCACAACTGCGGACATGTACTTGGCGTCCAGATCCAGATCGCCGATGTACTCGCGCTGCTTGGAGGGCGAGATCGTCATCGGGTACATCCAGTTGCACAGCGTGGCGCTGTCGTGCCATTGCTTGCCGTTGAACGCCCACTTGGCAACCTTGATCTTGTTCTCGTTGATGGGCGTATAGGCCTTCTGCTTGTCAAAGCAGCCCTCGCCGAAGAAGTGCTCCATGACGCGCTTGTTCACCGCTTCAAACGGCGCGCCGTTGGAGGTGACGTTGATCATGTGGTGCACCATGCAGTCGCGGTTGTACATCATGCTGTACAGCGTGCCTGCCTGCCAGCAATTTTCCGGGCCATGGTGGCGCGGATAACCGTTGTGGCCGATGTTGAAGTTCTTGCCGTGCACGAAGTCGTAGAAGTTGACGCCTGCCACATTCTTGGACGCGTCGTCCATGCCCCACTTTTCATAGAGCCTATAGGTGCCCAGACCCAGGTCGCTGAACACGCCTTCCTTCATCGCGATGCGGCGGTAGCACTCGTACACCCAGCGCGGGTCGCCGTCCTTCATCAGGTCCCACGGGATCTCGTTCCACTCGTCCTCGGGGATGACATCCTGCAGGACGCCCGTGGTATAGGCCATGTTGAAGTCCTCGTAGAGGTTGCCATAGTTGCACCACACGCCGTACTCGTCCGCAGCGCGTGCGCCGGCGCCGCCCAGGATCATCTTGGCGTCGCCCTCGTCGACGAAGTCCTTGGTCCCTTCGGGATACCATTCGGCCATCTTGATGATGGGCATGCAGGTGTTGGACACATGCGTGGGCAGGTCGTAATCTGCCAGCGGATCCATGTCATACTCGGTGTAGCAGCGCACCGGACAGGAGGAACAGCCGCCCACCTTGACGGTATACTTGGTCGAAATCTCGCCAAAGTCGAACACGCCCTTGTTGCAGCGCATGGCGGCCACGTTGATCTGGCCGACCGGCTGCTCGCCCGCGGAGATGGGGCCGCCGGGGGCCTTTTCCCAGTGGATGTGCGGCGCGCCTGCCCAGCGGTTGGCGCTGGTGGCGGAGTACTCGGCCCAGGACTGCGGATATGTCGGCACGGGGTGGTTGTTGTTGCCGCCGACGAGCTCTTTGATCATGTAGTTGGACAGGAGCCTGACCTCGGTGGGACGCGCCACCTTGACAGCGCCCGTGCCGCGCACGACCAGCGCCTTGACCTTCTTGGAGCCCAGCAGCGCGCCCACGCCGCCGCCGCCGGAGTTGCCAAACGAGGTGACCATACAGCTCATGGGCACGAGGTTTTCACCGGCCTGCCCGATGGAGACCACGTCGAACTCGTCGCCGTTTTCCTTGGCGAGCGTGGCGTTGGCCTCAAAGGTGCCCTTGCCCCACACATGGGAGGCATCCTCGATGGAGACCTTTTCATCTTCGATCTTGATATAGACGGGCGCGGCGCTCTGGCCCTCGACGATCATGGCATCGTAGCCGGCGTACTTGAACGCGTGCGCAATATGGCCGCCCATATGGGCGTCGATGATGGAATAGCCCTTGGACCAGCAGGACAGGAACGAGACGTTCATGCGGCCGGAGCAGGGGACGCCCGAGGCCGTCAGCGGCCCGACCGCAAACACGACCTTCGAGGCTTCGGACAGCGGATCGGTGTCCAGGGGCACTTCGTCAAAGATGACCTTGTAACCCAGGCCCATGCCGCCGATGTAATCCTTGTACTTGGGCAGCGTATCCTCTCTGGTGATGGAACCGGTGGTCAGGTTGACGCGCAGCACCGTACCCGCCCAGCCGTTAATGCCATTGAGAACGGACATAATGATGATCCTCCTTTATCTATGTGCCCGGCCTTGTACCGGGAATGGGGGGAAGGGAAGCCCGGCTTCCCGTCAGGGCGCATGGAAAGTTCAGACCTGCTGCGCCGCTGCGGTAACGTCGTCCCACAGCACGATGGAGAGCGCGCCGGACGGACAGCCTTCCACGCAGGCGCCGCACATCACGCACTTCGAGGATTTTTTCGTCGCAGGGTTGACGGTCGGCATATGCCACGGACATGCCTGCGTGCAGGCGCCGCAGCCGACGCATTTTTCCGCGTCGACGCGGCGAATGCCGTCTTCCCCGGCGTAGATGGCGCCCATTGGGCAGGCGTTTCCACAGGCCGGATCGGCGCACTGGCGGCAGGTGTCGGGGAAGTATACCCAGTTGTTTTCCGTGTACAGGCCGTTGCCGTTGCGGCTGGAATAGAGGTTGCGCGTCACCTTTACGCGGGAAATGTAGGACGAGCAGCACCCGTCGTTGGTCAGCGTGCAGTTGATTTCGCATCGCTGACAGCCGACGCACTTGTCGGCATTGACGACGAGCAGGCCCTGCGGAAACGCCCACGTGGTGACCTTCCCTTCGGCGACGGCCTGGGCCGTCACGCCCATCACGGAGAGCATGGAGCTGGACAGCGCCAGGCCCGCCAGGCTCTTGCCGGACAGCTTGAGAAACTGGCGGCGCGTGTAGTCCTTGTCGAGGAACCGGGTCTTATCAGCCATTGTCTCTTCCTCCTTGTCGATCGCTTGCGGAAAACGCATGCAAAAAGGAGCGCGTAAGACGGCACGCCCATGCGCGTGGTGCACGGCGCCGCGTCTACGAGCTCCTTCGCAATGGTGGCGGGCACGCCGGTCGCCCAGCGCACCCATCGGCCCTGGCGACCCGAAGGGCCGCAAGGGCGCGGAGCGTTTTCACTTTTTTTGGATAATCAAAGTATAACATATCCATTGACCACAGCGCAATGGAAAATTGACAATTTCTTGACAGAAACAGAAAAAAATGGATTGCCGCGTGCCCTCAATCGGTCTTTTTGTCGGAGACGCACGAAAAAAATGCGTCGATGGATTGCACCCGGCGCTGCTTTCGTGTATAATAAAGAAACGCCCGGCCGGACGCAAGGAGTGCAGAGGCTTTACTTTTTGCGTTCCGCATCGTATAATACAGGAGGCTTGACAGGGCGGGAAGAGGGATTTAGAGATGTTTAATGTCGGCGCGGCAGAGCTGATCCTGATCCTGCTGGTCGCGTTTATCGTGGTGGGCCCCAAGGATCTGCCCAAAGTCGCCCGCGCCCTGGGACGTTTTGTCCGCTACATCCGCTCGTTCATCGAGGAGGTCAAGCGGGAAACCGGCTGGGGAGATCTGACCGAGGGCTTCAAGGAGGCGCAACAGGACGTACAGGATACGCTCAGGCAGGCGGACGTCAGCAAGGAGCTGAAGGATTTCCGCCATGAGGTCAATCGGGACGTCAACGCGATCAAGAAGGACCTTCGAAAGGACGCCAACGAGGTCAAAAAGGACATCCAGGAAGACATCAACCAAAAGAAATGACGTGGGGGAGGCATTCTGAATGAGACTGGGTACGACGGAAATCATCCTGATTCTGGTGCTGGCGCTGGTGCTCTTTGGCGGCGGCAAGCTGGCTGGCGTGGGCAAGGCCCTGGGCCAGAGCATCAAGGACTTCAAGAAGGAAGTCAAGGAAGACGACTCCAAGCCGGATGAGGACAAGAAGGACGAAGATAAGAAGGACGAGCCGCAGGCGTGAGCCGCGGCCCTTTTTCGGAGCGAGCCATGCGCAAAACACAGACAAGCAATGATACCCCCCAAACCAATGCAAACGCCGCGCGCCAGGATGCCCAAGAGCGTAAACAGCCGATCCTGACGCACCTGCTGGCGCTGCGCAAGACGCTGGTCATCAGCTTTGGCGCAATCGCCGCGGCGTTCGTGCTGGTCTTTTATCTGGCGTGCGGATATTTGATGGACTTCATCACCACGCCCATCGTCGAGCGTGGGGTGGAGATCATCTATACGGCCGTATCCGAGGCGCTGGTCACCCAGCTCAAGGTGTCGCTGATCGCCGCCGTCGTCGTGGCCAGTCCCGTGGTGTTCTGGCAGGTATGGGTGTTCATCAAGCCTGCGCTCTATCCCAATGAGAAGCGCATCTTTAAACGCCTGTTCTTCCTGGCGCTGATGCTGTTCCTGATGGGCGTGGTCTTTTGCTACCGGGCCGTGTATATGTTGGCGCTCGATTTCTTCCTCGTCTCGGGCGAAAACTTGGCTACGCCGATGCTGTCCATCGACAAATACGTCGGCTTCCTGTTTTCGTTTGTGCTGCCTTTCGGCCTGGTGTTTGAGCTGCCGGTGGCCATCTACATGCTGGCGCGCGTGGGCCTGGTCAACTACGAGATGCTGAGCAAGACGCGCAAGTTTGTCATTCTGGCCATCTTCATCATTGCGGCAATCCTGACGCCTCCGGACATCGTCTCGCAGGTGATGTTGGGCGTTCCGATGCTCCTGCTCTTTGAGGTCGGCGTGCAGGTTTCGCGCTTTGTCAAGCCGCGGGAACGCTCATGAGGTAGAGCAGCCCCCTTCGACGCATACAGACGCCCGCCCCAATCCCCACCGGGGATTCGGGCGGGCGTTGTGTATGCTTTGCCCCTCTCTATGGCGCGCCGCACAGGCTCGCCTGCAATGCGTTCAGCGCCTGTGGGAAGAGCGCCTCGCGGTTTTCGGGCGTCACGGTCATCACACAGACGTCCGTGCGCGAGCGAAGCGCTGCTGAAAGGGGATAGTCGCCCTTCTGCAACACGCCCAGCACGGGCTTGTCGCCGTCCAGACAGGCGAGTATCTCGCGCTGAAAGCCAAGGGCGTCCCGCTCCAGCTTGCCCAGCTCATCCATGAGAATGACAGGCCGGCCGCTCTCGCGCGCCGCGCGCAGACAGGAAACGCCGATCAACTCAAAGACGGGCAGCACGGCGACGGTCTGCTGCGGTGCCACGCGCAGCGTGCAGGGGCAGTCGTTGTAGTAGGGGTCCACGGGCAGTAGGCTGTGGAAGAAAAATCCATGCCGCATGCCATCCTGCTGCCACAGGCGCGTTTCAAACCCGGCGGGAGAAAGGTCGAGTTCGCCGAGCAGGCGTCGCAGCAGCGTCGATTTGCCGACCTGTTTTTCGCCGGTCAGAAACAGGTGTTTCATCGCCGCATCGCCCTCCGGAAGTTAGCGCGCGTCTTCCAATAGCTCGACTCGCGCCGGATGGTGGAGATCAGGTCGCCGCCGAAGAAGAGAATGACGTTGAGCAGCGAAAATACGATGGCCGCGCGCACGCTCCAAGGCCCCACGATCAGGTTCCAGGCGTACAGCACGACGTCCAGCAGCGCCAGGTACTTGACCTTCACCGGCAGGAAGAAGAAGAGCATCAGCTCAAAGTTGGGATATACCGCCGCGAAGGCCAGAAAGAGCGAGAGGTTCAGGTAGGTGTTCGTGCCGCTGCCGGTGATCGCCGCGGACAGGATGTTGCCCAGGATGCCTACAAAGTAGAACATGTTGAAGCGCGCCGTGCCCCAGTGGTTCTCCAGGGCGCTGCCGATCAACCAGTAGAAGTACAGGCTGAAGATGATCCAGACCAGCGAACTGCTGGGCGGCAGTAGCACAAAGGTCAGCAGCCGCCATACCTGTCCGCGCATCACCAGGCGCCAGTTCAGATACAGCCAGGACTCCAGGCGCAGGCTGGGCAGCAAAAAGTCCATCAGGAACACGACGAGCATGCCGCCTACGACATAGGTCATCAGGTTGCGGATTGAGTGCCGGCGAAACCAGCGCTCCATGGAAGCAAGGGCTGTCTTCATTGCATTATTCCTTTCCGCGTTTGTTGTACCAAGCATATCGCATCGCGTGCGCGCTGTCAACCCATCGCGCTCCAAACCCGCAAATGCGTGCGCGGCCTGTCGCACGAAGGGGCGCATCACCTGGATAGTATGGGCGCAAGGCGCAGCGTTAAGCCGTCCGTCGGGGGCGGAACGGTTTGCTTTTTGGAAAGCTTTTTGTTATAATTCTTAGAAAAGAGAATGAGACCGGAACGGGGCGGATACATGGGATGGCGTGAATGGCGCGCGAGATCGCGACGGTACAGGGCGCAGGCGCTCCTGCTTTGCGCGCTCTTTTTGCTCGGCTCCGCCCTGTGCGCCGCCGCGGCGCTCTTTCCCCAGCCATCCGGGGACGTCTACGAAAAGGACGGCACGACCCTGGACGTGGGCGGCGCATCCAGCGGATACGTGATGCTCAAGCGCAGCGCTGACGCACAGCAGCGCGTGCGCGTGTCGCAGGGTGGGCAGGCGTTCACGTATTCGCTGCGACAGGACGGCGAATTTGAGGTTTATCCCCTGCAACTGGGGAGTGGGGAATATGAGATTCGCGTCTATGAGCAAGTGCGCGGCGATCAGTATGCGCAGGTCTATTCCAAGAGCATCCGCGCGGACATGCCGGATGAGAACCTCGCCTTCCTCTATCCCAACCAATACGTGTGGTATACCCCCGACTCGACGGTCGTTTCGCTCTCGCAGGAGCTGTGCAGCGCGGAAATGAGCGACAAGGAGAAGTTGACTGCCCTATACACCTATGTGGTCAAACACATCACTTACGACTATATCAAGGCGGCGACGGTCCAGAGCGGGTACATGCCCGACCTGGAGGTCATTCTCCAGCGCGGCAATGGCATCTGCTTTGACATCGCCTCGCTGCTGGCGGCAATGCTGCGCGTGCAGGGCGTGCCCGCCCAGATCGCCATCGGCAACGTGCACGGCATGTATCACGCCTGGAACCGCGTATATCTGGACGGCGAGTGGAGCATCGTCGATGCCACGCTGCGGGTCATGAATTATGGCAAAGAGGTCAGAGCTTCGGACTATCGGATGGAACGCTATTATTGATTGAAGGAAGGGGCGGAACAGATGGCAAAGGCCAAGCCGCTAGGACAACTCTCCTCGCAGGAGCTCTCGTTGCTGTGCGACCAGATCGCCCTGATGCTGCGCGCGGGCATTGCGCTCTACGACGCGATGGGCATGCTGCGCGAAAGCTACGCGGGCACGGCGTTGGAGCCGGGGCTCGAGACGCTCGATCGAAAGATCCGCCAGAGCGGGTCGCTGTGCGAGGCGATGCAGGAGGCAGGCTGTTTCCCCAACTATGCGGTGTACATGGTGCGCGTGGGCGAGCAGTCGGGCAATCTGGAGGCGATCATGACCGCGCTGTCGGACTATTACGCCTGGGAGCACAAGGTGCGCGGCGCGATCCGCAGCGCCGTGTTCTACCCCGCCGTGCTCGTGGCCATGATGGCCGTGGTGATTCTGGTGCTCATCGCCTTCGTGTTCCCGGTATTCACGCAGGTGTACGAGAGCATGGGCGTGGGCCTGACGGGCTCGTCCCAGCTGGCGATTCGCCTTGCGCTGGGCTTTGGACGCGGCGTGCTGGCTGTGGCGCTGCTGCTGGCCGTGGGCGCAGCCGCCGTGGCGCTGCTCATGCGCACGCGCAGGCGCGAGCGCGTCGTGCAGGCGTTGCTGCGCGCGTTCCCGCCCGCGCGCCGTGCGGTGGAGAAGATCGAGAGCGGGCGCATCGCGCTGGCGCTTTCCATGCTGCTCACCGGCGGCTATCCGCTGGAGGAGGCGCTCGAGCTCGTGCAGGACGTGCTGACCTCGCCCACCGCGCGCGAAAAGCTGCGCCGTTGCTGTGAGGAGATCCGCTCCGGCGAGTCCTTCGCACAGGCGATGGAGCATGTGCGGCTGTTTGAGCCGATGTATGTACAGATGTGCCGCGTGGGGCTGAACGCAGGCCAGATCGACACGGTGATGAAGCGCCTGTGCGAGATCTACGACGAGGAGACGGACGCGGAGATTCGCCGCCTGGTGTCCTACATTGAACCGACGCTCGTCGGCGCACTGTCCGTGGTCGCCGGCGCGATCCTGCTGTCGGTCATGCTGCCGCTGATGAGCCTGATGTCTTCTATGTTATGAGCGAGAAAAAGCGAGGGAACGCCATGAAGCGAGCGCGAGAAAGACGGCGCGGCCTGTACGTGACGGCCTTCGTGTGCCTGGCCAGTGCGGCGGCGTTCACGTGGGGCATGGCGGGCCTTGCCGACAGGGTGGACGAGCAGCAGGCGCAGACGCTGGAGCGCGCCATTGAGCGGGCCGTCGTCACGTGCTACGCGCTGGAGGGGCAGTATCCGCCGACGCTCGATTACATTCGCGACAACTATGGCGTCGTCATCGACCAGGAGCGCTACGACGTCTTCTACGACGTGTTTGCGCAAAACGTCATGCCGTCCGTGACCGTGGCGCGAAGGGGGGATGCGCCGTGATGCGAAGCGCACACCGTAGGAGCGTGCAGGGAGAGACCCCGCACATCTTCGGCGAGCTGTTCGTCTTCCTGCTGCTGGGCATGTTCGCGGTCTTTTCGCTGATGGCGGTCGTCGTGGGCGCGGGCGTCTATCGCTCCGTCGTCCAGGCCGGCTCGCCGGATGGTCAGGCGGTCATTCCGCTGTCCTACTTGGCCAACAAGGTGCGCGCGCTGGACGCCCAGGGCGCCGTCTCGGTCCTGGAAGACGAGACGGTCGGCGTGGTGCTGACGCTGACGGAGCAGTATGAGGACGAGGCGCTCGTCACCCGCATCTTTGTACACGATGGCATGCTGCGCGAACAGTTTGGCTATGCGGACGCGCCGCTGGACCCGGAACTGTCCGAGCGGCTGCTGCAGGTCGAAGCGTTCGACGCGCACATGGACGGGGGCGGCGTAGCCCTGTGCGTACGCATGCCGGACGGGACGTCGGATTCGCTGTACCTGGCGCTGCGCAGCGGCGCGCGATGAATGGAGAAAGGGGGGCGGAGGCGTTGGACGAGAGCCGCAACAAGGTGCTGTTGCTGGAGATCGTGGTCGTGTTGCTGTTCTTTTCCGTGTCGGCAGTGACGACGTTGCAGCTCTTCGCGCGCGCGTCCGCCCTTGCGCGAAGGAATGCCCTGGACGCGCAGGCGCTCGTGCGCTGTGAGGACGTCGCCGAACGTCTGCGCGTGCACACGGATCCGGCGGCGCTGCTGACGGCGGAGGCGGGCTGGACGGACGTGCAGTCGACAGCGGACGAATTCTCAGCCGGTTGGACGCCGGAGGGCGCGGATTACACGCTGCGTGTGACGGGCGAGCGCGTGGAGCAGCCTGGCGGCAGTCTGTGGGAGATGCGCGTGCAGGCGCTGGACGCACAGGGAGGGCTGCGCGTCGACCTGCCGGTCGCCCGCTATGTGCCGGAGGGAGGGCCGCTGCCGTGAAGAACAGACAGGAATACCGCGTGGGCACGGGCGCCTCGCTCATGCTGATGATCGTCGTGGTGCTGATGCTCGCGGTGCTGGGCATGCTGGCCTTTTCCAGCGCGCAGGCGGGGCGGCGCCAGATCGACCGGAACGTGCGCAGCGTGACGGCCTACTATGAGGCGGACGCAAGGGCCGAGCGCGCGCTTGCGCAGCTGGACGCCCTCGGCGAGGAGGCGGCCGACGTGCTGGCGGCCGACGGCATCGCCCTGGCGCGCGAAGGGGACGCATGGACGTATGCCGTACGGGTGGACGATCAGCGCGAGCTGCATGTGCGGGCGCGTCTGACGGAATCGGGCGTGCAGGTCGAGTCGTGGCAGGTCGTGCGCACGGACGACTGGTCGCCCGACGGCAGCCTGCAGCTGCTGGACGCGGTCGGCTTTTGACGAACATCGGAGGGATCGGGATGGAACTGGAGACGATACTCAGAAGCGCCGTCAATCAGGGGGTGTCCGACATCTTCATCGTGCCGGGCGCGCCGGTGACGCTCAAGATCAAGGGAGAGATGATTCCCACGTCGGACGAGCGCGTCATGCCGGCAGATACGGAGGCGCTGCTGTGCGGCATCTATCGCCTGGCACAGCAGCGCGATATGCGCCGGCTGCTGGAGACGGGCGACGATGACTTTTCGTTTTCCGTGCGCGGCGTCGGGCGCTTTCGGTGCAACGCGTTCAAGCAGCGCGGCTCGCTGGCGGCAGTGTTGCGTGTGGTCGTCTTCGGTCTGCCCGACCCTGTGGAGCTGAACATTCCCCAGCAGGTCATCGACCTGTACAAGGTGCGCCGCGGCATGGTGCTGGTGACGGGCCCCGCGGGCAGCGGCAAGTCGACGACGCTGGTGTGCATCATCGACCGGATCAACCGGGAATTCCGCGACCACATCGTGACCATCGAAGACCCCATCGAGTACCTGCACGCCCACAACCGCAGCATCGTCAGCCAGCGCGAGATCGAACACGACACGGCGAGCTACGCGCAGGCATTGCGCGCGGCGCTTCGTCAAGCGCCCAACGTCATCCTGTTGGGCGAGATGCGCGACTATGAGACCATCTCGACCGCCCTGACCGCCGCGGAGACGGGCCATGCCCTCTTTTCCACGCTGCACACCGTCGGCGCGGCCAAGACGATTGACCGCATCATCGACGTGTTCCCGGCCAATCAGCAGCAGCAGACGCGCATTCAGCTCTCCATGGTGCTCAAGGCGGTCGTCTCCCAGCAGCTGATTCCGACGGTGGATGGCTCGCTCGTGCCTGCCTTTGAGGTCATGGTCGTCAACAGCGCCGTGCAGAACATGATTCGCGAGGGCAAGGTGCACCAGCTGGACAACGTGATCTACGGCGGTCAGACGCAGGGCATGATGACCATGGATGGAGAAATCTACCGGATGTGCCGCGAGGGGAGAATCTCCAAGGAAAACGCCATCCTCTACTCGCTCAATGCCGAGCAGATGCGCAAGCGCCTGATGTGACCGCAAGGAACTGAAGAATAAAGGAGCAATGTCTGTGGCAGAAGAACAAACCGTCCATCCGCTGGCCGCGATGGACATCAGCGAAGAAGTGCAAAAGGCCTTTACCCAAATGGGCTTTCGGGAACTGACGCCCATCCAGCAGCGCTGCATCCCCATGATGATGCAGGGCCAGGACATCATCGCCATCGCGCCGACCGGCACAGGCAAGACGCTGGGCTTCGGCGTGCCGATGCTCGAATACGTCAACCTGCGCGACACGCGCGTGCAGGAGGTCGTCCTTGCGCCCACGCGCGAGCTCGCCCAGCAGATTGCCGAGGAGCTGCGCAGCCTCGCGCAGTTCATTCCGGAGGTGCGCATCGCCGTCATCTACGGCGGGCAGCCGATTGCCAGGCAGATCACCGCGCTCAAGCGCCGTCCGCAGATCCTGGTGGCCACGCCGGGACGCCTGCTGGACCACATGCAGCGCGGCAACATCGTGCTGGACGAGGTGCACACGCTCGTGCTGGACGAGGCCGACGAGATGCTCAAGATGGGCTTCGTCAAGGACGTGTGCCGCATCATCGAGGCCACGCGTCCCGACCGTGAGCTGGTCATGTTCAGCGCGACCACCAATCAGGACGTCATGACGATCTCCTGGAAGTACCAGCAGGACCCGGTCGAGATCGTCGTGGAGGCCACGAAGGAGAACCGGCCCCAGATCACGCAGTATGTCATCGAGTCCGCGCGCCAGGACAAGTATGAGCACCTGCTGTACCTGCTCGATTCGGATCAGTACAAGCGCGCGATGATCTTCTGCAACACCAAGGACATGACCGCGCGCCTCTGCGCCCGCCTGCAAAAGGCAGGCTACAGCGCCGACTGCCTGCACGGCGACATCCGCCAGAGCCAGCGGGACAAGGTGATGAGCGGCTTTCGCAAGGGCCGCTTCGAGCTGCTCGTGGCCACCGACATCGCTGCGCGCGGCATCGACGTGGACGACGTAGAGGCCGTGTTCAACTATGACCTGCCCGAAAAGGACGAGTACTACATCCACCGCATCGGCCGTACGGGTCGCGCAAAGAAACAGGGCGTCAGCTTTTCGTTCGTCGAGTTTCGCGAGATCGTTCGCCTGGATGAGATCATGAAGTACATCCACTCCAAACCCACCATGCTCGTCTTTGACGAGTATGGCACCCTGTGCTACAAGGACTCCGGCGATCCCTTCTTTGAGAATGTATGAGCCTCCCTGTGCATGAATCGGGAGCAGCGCAAGATTGCGCTGCTCCCGACCTGTTTTTGGGGAATGCATTTGCACGGGCCAGGGTTGACAAGTGCGCTTGAAATGATTATAATGTACTTATTCAATAAGTACACTATAGAACAAAGGGGAGGGACACGGTTGGAGATCATCATCAGCAGCAATACGAGCAAGCCAATCTACGAGCAGATTACCTCGCAGATCAAGGCGATGGTGATGAGCGGTGAGCTGCGCACCGGCGACCCGATTCCGTCCATGCGAGCGCTGGCCAAATCCACCCACGTGAGCGTGATCACGGTGCAGCGGGCGTATGAGGATCTGCAAAGGGACGGCTTCATCGAGACGTCCGTGGGGCGCGGCAGCTTCATCACCGCGAACAACCGGGATTTTTACCAGGAAGAGCAGCAGCGGCGCGCAGAGGAACATCTGCAGGAGGCCGCGCAGATTGGCCGTACGTGCGGCATTCCCGTACAGAAGCTGGAGGAGCTCCTGCGGATGTTCTATGAGGGGGATGAGGAGGAATGAGGATGCAAGGCAATGCGCTGGACGTGAAAGGGCTGACCAAGCGATACGGGCAGTTCGCCCTGGAGGACGTCTCGTTCTCCGTGCCACGCGGGACGGTTGTGGGGCTCGTGGGCGAAAACGGCGCGGGCAAGAGCACGACGCTCAACGCCGCCCTCGGCCTGATCCATGCGGACGCAGGCAGTGTCGAGCTTCTGGGCGGTCAGGTGCAGGATGGGGCGCTGCGCGAGCAGATCGGCGTCGTGTTTGATGCCAACGCGTTTCCCAACGCGCTGTCGCCCGACCGGCTGAATCGGATCTTCCGGCGAATCTACCGCACATGGGATGAGGAGCGGTACCGATCGCTGCTGCGGGCAATGGAGCTGCCCGCGGATCGGAAGATCGGCAAGCTCTCCAAGGGCATGAAGATGAAGCTCGCCATCGCCGTGGCGCTTTCCCACGGCGCGAAGCTGCTGATTCTGGACGAGGCGACGAGCGGTCTGGACCCGATTGCGCGGGAGGAGATTTTGGACATGCTGCTGGACTTTGTGCAGGCGGAAGATCATGCCGTTCTGCTCTCCTCCCACATCACCAGCGATCTGGAGAAGATTGCGGATTTCATCGTCTTTTTGCACGCGGGCAGGGTGATCTTTGAAAAGCCCAAGGATGAACTGCGCTATCGCTACGGAATTGTCCGGTGCGGCGCGGCCCAGTTCGCCGCGATCGACGAGGCGGACAGGATTGCCTGGCGCAAACAGGACTACGAATGGGAGGTCCTCGTCGCAGACCGGGAGGTCGCCCGGAAAAAATATCCCAAGGCGGTCGTCGATCCGGCCACGATTGACGAGATCATGCTGTTGCACATCAAGGGGGAGAGGAAATGAGAGGCCTGCTGTTAAAGGACTTTTTTCTGGTACGGTCCGTGCTGGGCATCCTGCTTCTGGTTCTGCTGGTCGTCGGGAGCGGCATGTCGGTGCTGACCTCGACGTGGGTGCTGACCGTCGTGTCGACCGTGATGTTCGGCATGATCGGCGTGACGACGATCGGCCAGGACAAGGCGTCGGGCTGGAATCGGGTGGCGGGCGTGCTGCCCGTATCGCCTCGGGCCGTCGTGGACAGCAAATACGTCCTGTACCTGCTCCTGAGCGGCGCCGGCTTTGTGCTGGGCGGATTCATCGGCATGTTGGGCGCGTTGGTACAGGCGCAAGCAGATGGCGCTGTTTTCGCGGTGATCAGCCTGTCCATTGCACTGCTGTCGGGCAGCGTCACGATCCCCTGCAATTTTCTGCTGGGGGAAGAAAAGGGTATCGTGAGCCTCATTGCCGCCTACCCACTGTCCACGGCGATCTTTATCGGTGCGGCTGCGATCTGGCGGGATCCGCTGACGTCCGGCCTGGCCGTACTGGCGGTCGGCGTCGCGCTGTACCTGACCTCCTGGCTGGCAGCCAGGGCGCTCCTGCCCAGGCGGGACGCCGTGTAACCGACAATATAGACGGGCCCGCGCATCCGTTTTCTCCGACCCTCCCGGAGGAAGCGGCGCGCGGGCCCTCTGTATGGGATGGACGCGACTCACACGATGCCGGCTGTGCGCAGCAGGAAGATGCCGGCCGTCATCGTGAACATCGACAGGAGCACAGACACGACGATGATGCCCGAGGCGAGCTGGGCGTCGCCGCCCATCTTGCGCGTGACGATGTAGACGTTGGCGGCGGCCGGCACGCCGAAGAGCACGAAGAGCACGAGCAGCTCCTCGTGCGTCATGTGCAGCAGCAGGCCGATGGAGACCATGACCAGGGGCTGCAGGACGAGCTTGATGCTGCACGCACCGAGGATGGGGCGGATGTCGTGCGCGATGTCGCTAAAGCGGATGCTCGCGCCGATGACGAGCAGCGCCAGCGGCGTGCACAGGTTCCCCAGGTAGTCCAGCGACTGGGTCAGCGCAAACGGCAGGCGCACGTGCAGCAGCGCAAACGGCAGGCCCGCGACGATGCCCAGGATCATGGGGTTTTTTACGACCTGCAGGAGAATTTCACCGGGGCGTACTCTCCGGCCATGGCTGCCCGTGACGGTCAGCAGGATGACGGCGTATACGTTGTACAGCGGGAGCACGAACGCGCTGGCCAGCGTCGCGCTCAGCGGGATGACATCCGTGCCCAGAATGTTCTGCATCAGCGCAAAGCCGATGTACACGTAGTTGCCGCGAAACGATCCGTGCGCAAACGCGCCGACCTTTTGGGGCACCTTGCGCAGCATCAGCGCGCCCACGCCCCATGCGATCAGGAAGAACGCCGTCGTGCCCAGCATGCACACGAGGATGAACGCCGGGTTGAAACGGGAGAAGTCGCTCGTTGCGGTGTCGTAGAAGAGCTTGGCGGGCAGCGCGACGGTGAACACGAGCGAGCTGGCCTGTGAGAAGAACGAATCGTCCAGCAGGTTCAGGCGCTTGATGCCAAAGCCCGCCGCCAGCAGCAGGAAGATGGGCAGGGAGACGTTCAGGCTGAACCAGAAGTTTTCGAGCAAAGCAATCGGCCCTCTTTCTTTGGCGGTATATTCGCGTCAGCGCCCGGTCAGGCGCGCGTACAGGCGCAGGAACAGGGCGGGACTGGCGCGCAGCAGGATGCCCTGCCGCCGCACGGAGGCGTCTTCGCTGCGCAGGGCAAAGCCGCTCAGTTCCCGCCTGTGCGCGCGCAGGAAGGCGACTGCCTCGCGCCGCACGTCGCCCGTCAGGCCGTAGGCGGGAATGTTCTTGCCCACGGAGAGCGCGATCTGCCCGACGCGGCGGCGCAGCATTGCGCGCCCTGGCGTGTCGGAAAGGCCATCCGCCAGGGCGTTCAACCGCCGGCACACCTCGAGGTAGGAGGCACACCATGCGGCGCTGCGCGAGAACGAGCGCATGATGCTGCCCTCGCGCTGGCGGTAGCGCACGAGCGTGCGGTCGCTCATCGCGGCGCGCCCCGCCAGCAGCAGCGCGGGCGTCTGGAACAGCTCGTCCTCAAAGAGCAGCCCCTCCGCCATGCGCAGGCCATGCGCCTCCAGAAATGCGCGCCGGTAGATGCACTGCCACACCATCGGCTCATATACTTCGGCGCGGCATTGCTGTGCAAAGAGCGCGTCGCCGGCCATGGCATCGCACGGCGGGGGCACAGGCGCGGGCAGCGGCGCGCCGGTGTCGTCGTCAAAGGGGGCAAAGCGCGCCTTGACCACGTCCAGCTCCTCGCGGGCCATGCGCTCGCACAGCGGGAGCAGGTTCTCCACTTCGGGCACGTCGTCGCTGTCCAGAAAGAACACGTACTCTCCCCGCGCCGCATCCAGGCCCGTGTTGCGCGCAGCGGACAGGCCGCCGTTTTGCGTGCGCTCGATCACACGCATCGACGGACAGCGCGCGCAGAACGCGTCGGCGATGGCGCGGCTGCCGTCCGGGCCGCAGTCGTCGATGAGCAGCACCTCGACGCAGTCGGGCGGCAGCGCGCACAGCGGCTCCAGGCACGCGGCGATGTAGCGCTCCACCCCGTAAAAGGGAACGATGATGGAAAGCAGCATGCGTCTCCTCCTCCCTCACAGAAAGCTGAGCTGGCGGCCCTCCGCGGGGCGGGATGCGCCGTGCGCCCGCTCCCGCCGCAGACAATCGCCGGGCAGATCCCGCACGAACAGCGAAGGTGCGCCGCAGGAGAGCAGGATCAGCTCTTCTCTTGCACGCGTCATGCCCACGTACAGCAGGCGGCGCTCCTCCTGCTCATCCGTCTGAAGGCCCTGCTGGCGCAGCGGCAACAGGCCGTCGGAAAGCCCCGGCAAAAAGACGACGGGAAACTCCAGCCCCTTTGCGCCGTGCAGCGTCATCAGGCGCACGGCCTCGGGCGTGTAGGAGCGGCCCGCGCTGCGGCTCACGTCCGCCTCGCTTCCCAGCGCGACGGCGTCCAGCAGCGAGGAAAGGCTCGCATGCAGGTCGGCAATGCACAGCAGCCGCTCCAGTGCGGGCGACGCGGCTACGCCCTGCGCAAGCATCCAGGCCTCGATCAGCTTGCGCGGGCGCTCCCGGTTGGCGCGCGCGCCGAGCGACGCGGCCAGGGCAAGCGCCGCTTCGTCTGCAGGCTGGGCGGACTCGGGATGGAGCGCCAGGCGCAGCCCGTGCAGGCAGGCGAGAACCTGCTCGTCCTCGAGCGTGGCGTCCCGCCCCGTGACGACATAGGGAATGCCCTCCTTGCGCAGGCACAGCTCCAGCGCATCGGCCTGACGATGCGTGCGATAGAGCACCGCGAAGTCCGAAAAGCCGCGCTCCGCGCCCGCGCGCGCCTGTTCCTGCGCGGCGAGCATGTCCACCCCGCCGACCATGCGGCCGATCTCCTTGGTGATGAACAGCGCCTGCGAAAACTCGTCCGGCGCTTCAACCAGGCGCACCCGCGGTCCGTCCGGCCGGTGGGGCGTCAGCAAGTCCTGCGCATGCCCGACGATGGGCAGCGCGCAGCGCAGCACCTGCGGGGTGGAGCGGTAGTTGTCCGTCAGGCGCACGACGCGCGCATCCGGCCGCGCTTCGAGAAAGCGCTCAAAGCAGCGTGCATCCGCGCCGCGAAAGCCGTAGATCGACTGATCCGGGTCGCCGATGACGAAGACGGACTGGCTCTCGCGGCTCCACGCGTCGACCAGCAGGCGCTGTACCGGGTTGATGTCCTGAAACTCGTCGACGAGCAGGTGTGTGAACGGCGCGCGCGGTACAGACGCGTCGAGCGCCAGCGCGCGCAGCAGCAGCCCGTCAAAGTCGATCAGCCCGCGCGCCGAAAGCCGCGCGTCGTAGGCGGCGACGGCCTCCTGCGGGACATCCGACTCGAGGCCCGACTTGTGCCGCGAGATCTCCGCAAGCAGCCGCTTCGGCGTGGTCTTCAGAGCGAGCGCCTGTATGACCTCGGCTGCGCAGGCCAGCGCCTGCGCACCATCGGCGAGCGACTCGCGCCCCGAACTTGCAAGGCCGGGCAGGCGCAGGCAGATCGCGTGGAACGTGCCGATTGTCATGGCACGCGCGGCGCGGCGGCCCAGGCGCTGTTCCAGGCGCTCGCGCATCTCGCCCGCGGCCTGGTTGGTGAACGTGACCGCCGTGATGCGGGCCGGCGGCACGCGGCGCGCCTGCACCAGGTGCGCGATGCGCTCCACGAGCGTCTTGGTCTTGCCCGTGCCCGGTCCGGCGATGACCGCAACCGCGCGCTCCGGGGCGCAGACGGCCTCCTGCTGGCGCGGATTGAGCGCATCGGCGCGCGGGATGGACGCTGGAGCTTCATCCGGCGCGGGCCTTGCCACTGGCGCCGCGTCACGCTGCCTGCGCTCTGGCGCGGGCGCCGCGCCCAGAAAGGACAGCTGGCCCGCGATGGCCTCGATCTCATCCGGGCGCAGGACCTGGATGCGGCCGAAGACGCCGTCATAGCCCGGCGCGGCTTCGACCTCGCCGCAGCGCACGCGGCGGATGCCCTCGGCAACGCACGGACCGGCGGCCCGCTCGATGTCCTCCAGCGGCGCCTGGCGCAGAATGAAGAACTCGTCGCCCAGCGCATCCGTCAGCGATTGCAGGCGCTGGGCGGTCTTCTTGCCTGCGACGGATGCGCCGATGGACGAGGCGACGACCTCCTGCAGCGGTACCAGGCGCTCAAATGGCGGCGCGCCGTCGGGCCTGTAGCCCTCTGGACGGTCGGCCAGCTGCGCCGCGCGGTGCGCGACACCCAGCGTCAGGCGCTTGCCGCACACGGGGCACACGCCCTGCGCGCGTTCGGCCTCCTCCGGCGACAGGCACTGGTTGCAGGCGCGGTGTCCGTCAAAGTGATACTTGCCCTCCTCCGGAAAGAACTCCAACGTGCCGGCAAAGCCACCCGCCGCTCCTTCCTCCAGCGCGCGGCGCAGGGCCGCATACGAGGGCTCGATGTCCAGCAGGTTGGCCTCGCGGCCCAGCTTGGCGGGCGAGTGCGCGTCGGAATGGGAGACGAGCGTGAAGCGGTCCAGCTGCGAGAGCCGCCAGTTCATCGGCGGGTCGGAGGAGAGCCCCGTCTCCACGGCGTGCACGTATCCGGTCAGGTCGCCGAAGCACGCCTCGACCGTGTCGAAGCCGGAGAACGCCCCGAACATCGAGAAGTGCGGCGTCCAGATGTGCGCTGGGATGAAGACCGTCTCCGGGCACACGTCCAGCGCGATTTCGAGCAGGTCGCGGCTGGAAAGCCCCAGAATCGGACGTCCGTCGGAATGCAGGTTGCAGCCGAGGGCCTCCAGGCGGCGAGAGAACGCCTCCGCCTGCTCCAGCCCCGGCATCAGGATGACGTTGTGCACCTTACGTGTACGCCCATCCTGCTTGTAGATCGAGCTGATCTCGGCGGAGAGGACGAAACGCGGCTGCACGTCGGGCGCGCCGGGCTGGCGCAGGTCTGCGCGCAGGCGGTACAGGCCGTCCTCGGCGGGCACGAGCTTGTCCATGAGCTCTGCGCGCCAGGCGGGGTGCGTGAAGTCGCCCGTACCGACCAGGCCGATGCCCTTGCGCCGCGCCCACCACTCCAGCTGCTCGGGCACGCAGTCCGCGCTGGTGGCGCGTGAATACCTCGAATGGATGTGCAGGTCGGCGATGATCATGGCTGTCCCCCCACGGCATAGCGATATGTCCATGATACCCCCTTTTGCCAGCGCGCGCAAGAGGGGAATGGAAAGGGGCTTGCCGTTCCCCGACGGATGTGCGATAATAGAGGGCGCAAGCGATGGCGAAAGGAGGGCGCGCATGGTCAGCGTGATCGTGATCGGCAAGGACGAGGGCGAGGGCATCAGCCGGTGCCTGCAGAGCGTGCGCGCCGCCCTGGAGGGCGCGCTGCCCTATGAGATGATCTACGTCGACTCCCACTCGAGGGACGATTCCCTGACGCGCGCGCAGGCGCTGGGCGCGCGCTGCTTTGTGCCGGCCGATGCGCGCACGACGCCCGCGCTGGGGCGCTGGGTCGGCATGCAGGCCGCCCTGGGCGAGACGCTGCTCTTCCTCGACGGCGACATGACGCTCTCGCCCGGCTTTGTGCAGGCAGGGCTTGCGGCGATGGACAGGGGATATGCCGGCGCGTGCGGCATCCGGCGCGACGTGTACGTGAAGGACGGGCGCGTCGTGGGCGAGTGTGAAAATTACTTCGGCTGCCGGGCGGCGCGCACTGCGCCGGAATTCGGCGGCGCGGTGATGCTGCAAAGAGACGCCCTGCTGGAGGCCGGCGGATGGAACCCGGACGTGGAGACCTGCGAGGAGGCGGAGCTGCACGCGCGGCTGCGCAGGCGCGGCCTGTCGGTCGTCGAGCTGCCAGTGCCGATGATCACCCACACCGACCGCGTGCGCGACGCGCGCGGTTTTTTCGGTACGGTATTCACGCGCCGCCGTCTCGGGCAGGGGCAGGCGCTGCGCTGTGCGCTGCGCGCGGGCAGCGCTGGACAGCTGCTGCTGTGCGACCGGCCCACGCGGCTGTGGGCGCTACAGGCGCTCTGTCTGATCGCCAGCGTCCTGTTGGGGCTGCTCGTGGGCGGCCTTGCGGGACTGGCCGCCTTTGCCGCCGCAGAGGCGCTCTGTCAGGCGGCGATGTTGCTTGCACTGCGCCGGCAGGGGCATGCGCGCTCGCTCGTATCCGCCTGGCTGCTGCTCGTCTATATGCCAGCGGGCATGGCCTCGCTACAAAAGCGCGGGACCGGTTTTGCGCAGTGGGAGGGAACGGCATGAACAGACCGCTTGTCAGCTTTGCCGTCGTCGCCTATAACGCGGAGCGCTGCCTGCCGGAGCTGCTTGCAGACCTGGCGGCGCAGGATTATCCGCTCGAGCGCGTCGAAGCCCTGCTGGTGGACAGCGCCTCAACGGATGGCACGCGCGCCGTGATGGAGAACTTTGCCCGAACGGCGCCCATGTGCGTGCGAGTACTGGATAACCCAGCGCGCTGGCTCGCCCCCGGCATCAACGTGGCGCTGGACGCGGCAAGTGGCGACCTGTTCGTTCGTCTGGATGCGCACGCGCGCATCCCCCGGGACTTTCTCTCGCGCAACGTACAGGCCATCAACGCGGGGGAGGACATCGTCGGCGGCCGCGTGGAGGGCAGCGTACCCGGCACGCCCTGGCAGGCCGTGCTGACCGCGCTGGACACCTCGCGCTTTGCAGGCGGGGCGGCTCCCTTTCGAAACGCGGGCGCGGCGCGCGACGTGGATACGCTCGCCTATGCGATGTACCGGCGCGCGGTGTACGACGCGGTGGGACGCTACGACGAGCGCCTGCGGCGTACGGAGGACAATGAGATGCACCGCCGCATGCGCTGCGCGGGCTACCGGTTTCACTACTGCCCGGAGATTCACTCGTTTCACGCGGCGCGCGCGTCGCTGCGCGGCCAGCTGCGTCAGAAGTGGGGCAATGGACTGTGGGTGGGGCGCACGATGCGCGTGGCGCCGCGTTGCTTTGCACCGCGCCACTTCATCCCTGCGCTGTTTGTGCTCGCGCTGCTGGTGGGTGCGGCGCTCTCATGCTGCAGTCTGCCCTGGCCGTTATACGCGTTGCTGTGCGCTTATGGCGCGCTGGATGTGGGCTTCAGCGTGCATGCAGCACTCCACGCGCCAATCGGCCGGGCGCTGTGCGCGGTGGCGCTGCCCTTTCTGTTTCCGAGCGTGCACGTCGTCTATGGCCTGGGCACGTTGTGCGGGCTGCTGACGATGGGCAGCGTCGTCAAACAAAAGCGATAAACGAAGGAAAGAAGGATATACATCATGGCCATCGATCAGGTCAGGGCATACCTCAAGGCATTCGGAGCGGATGGACGCATCCTGGAGTTTCCCGTCTCCAGCGCGACCGTCGCGTTGGCAGCGCAGGCGCTGGGCTGCGAGGAGGCGCGCATCGCCAAGACGCTTTCGTTCGCGCAGGGCGATGGCTGCATGCTCATCGTCGCGGCGGGCGACGCGAAGGTTGACAACGCAAAGTTCAAGGCGCGCTTTGCCATGAAGGCGAAGATGCTCTCGCCGGACGACGCGCAGCGGCTCGTCGGACACGCGGTCGGCGGGGTGTGCCCGTTCGGCGTGAACGCGGGCGTGCCGGTCTATCTGGATGAATCGCTGCGCCGCTTTGAGACGGTGTTCCCGGCCTGCGGCAGCACCAACAGCGCAATCGAGCTGACGCTCGAGGAGCTGGAGCGCTTTTCGCGCGCGGAGGGCTGGGTAGACGTGTGCAAGGGCTGGCGGGAAGCGTAAGGCAATGAAAACGAACGATGCGCCGCAGGAATTTCCTGCGGCGCATTGTTCGCTGTGTCATACCCGCTTGACCGTCTGCGCGACGCGCGCGAGCACATCGTCCAGCTTTCCGTCCTCATAGAGGCGGTAGACCGTCTCGCCGAAGAGCGAGTTGGCCCAGGCGAACCACGGCCGGGTGAAGTCTTCCGGCTTGGCCGGATCAAAGCTCTCGTGCATGAACCGCGTGCCGGCATGTGTCGTCAGCAGCTGCGTCAGAAGCCCGGCGATCTCCTCCATGGAGTCGCTCGTCAGCGCCTGCATGCACAGCGCGATGGGCCAGATGTAGCCGGCGGGCGTATGCGGCGAACCGACGCCCTGCGCGTGCGGCCCCTCGTAGAAGAAGCGGTTGTCCTGGCTGAGCACGAAGGCACGCGTGCGCAGGTAGAGCGGGTCGTCCTTCTGGCAAAGCCCCAGGTAGGGCAGCGAAAGCAGGCTGGGCACGTTTGCATCATCCATGAGTGTGTAGTGCCCCAGACCGTCGGTCTCGTAGGCAAAGATCTGGCCGTGGTTGGGATGCTCGACCAGCGCATATTTGGCCACGCCGTCGAGTATCTCCTCGCGCAGGGCGGTGGCCTCGCGCGCGAGCGCCTCATCGTCCAGCAGCGCGGCGAAATACGCGGCGTCGGCCATCACACCCGCCGCGAACAGGTTCGAGGGCACCAGGTAGCCCAGGCGGCAGGCATCGTCGCTGGGACGGAAGCCCGACCACGTCATGCCCGTGTACACGACGCGTTCGCCGTGGCCGTTGCGCGTGAGCGTGTCCGAAGGCGGGCAGTTGGTGCGGATGAAATAGTAGGGGCTGTGCTCATGGTTCTGCTCGCGGCGAAAGACCTCCACGATGGCGCGCATGCCCCGGTGGAACGCGTCGGTCAGAAAGGCCGTGGAGCCCGTCTGAGCGCGGTATACGTGCGCCAGGTGCAGCGGCGCGCACAGCGAATCGATCTCATACTTGCGCTCCCAGATCCAGGGCCCCTGTGCCGGCTCGTCTTCGGACCACTTGGCGCCCGTCGGCCCGTCGTTGAACGCATTGGCATACGGGTCAATCAGCACACAGCGCATCTGTCGTTCGATGACGCCCTCGATGAAGCGCGCGACGTCGGGATCGTCCGCGAAGCGCACGTAGTGCATGACCTGCGCCATGGAGTCGCGCAGCCACATCGCGGGAATGTCGCCCGTGATGATGAAGGGCAGGCCATCGTCCCGCTCCTGATACGTCGTCTCCAGGGTGTTCATGAAGCATTGATGAAACATCTTGGGCAGGCCGGGGATCGCGGCCAGCTGCGCTTCGACGGGCGCGAGCCGCCCGGCGATGGTCTGACGAATGTCCATGCAAAACCTCCCTTTCTTCGCTTGCATCTCTACGCACAGTATAGCGGAAGAAGGCCGAAAAAGCAAGCGGCGCGCGGTGCGGGCAATCTTCGATCAATGGCAAGAAAATGGAGGAAAGATAAAATATATCATGTAAAAAGACAGAAGAAATGGAGAGAAAATAAAAAAGAGCGGGCCCAAAACCCGCTCTTGTGGAGAATTGAATCAGAACGCTGCGACGACCGCGCCACCGTAGGTCTCGTTGATGAAGGTGCGGATCTCTTCGCTGTTGAGCACTTCCTTGAGCGCGGCGACGTAGGGCTCGTTTTCGTTGCCTTCCTTGACGACGACCACGTTCAGGTACGGGGACTCGGAGCCTTCAATCGCCACGGAGTCCTCGATCGGGTTCAAGCCCGCGCCCAGCGCATAGTTGCCATTGATGACAGCGAAGTCCACATCCGGCAGCATGAGGGGCAGCTGGGCGGCCTCGGCCTCCAGAATGTTTACATTGTACGGGTTTTCCACGATGTCCAGCTTGGTCGCGGTGACGCCAGCGCCCTCCTTGAGGGTGATGATGTCCAGGGTCTCCAGCAGCAGCAGCGCGCGGGCTTCGTTGGTCGTGTCGTTGGGCACGGCGATCGTCGCGCCCTCAGCGAGGTTCTCCAGCGTGTCGCCCTTGCCAGCGAAGACGGCCATCGGCTCGATGTGCACGCCGAAGGCGCTCACCAGGTGGGTGCCGTTCTGCTCGTTGAAGTCATTCAGGTACGGCAGATGCTGGAAGTAGTTGGCGTCGAGCTCGCCGGATTCAGTGGCCGTATTGGGCAGGATGTAGTCGGTGAACTCAACAACCTCGAGTTCATAGCCCTTTTCCAGCAGGGCGTCCTTGGCGGCGTTGAGGATCTCAGCGTGCGGGGACGGGGATGCACCCACGCGGATCTTCTCCGCGGCCAGCGCAAGGTTGGACAGGCTCAATGCGAACACCAGCACGAGAACAAATGCGACAAACTTTTTCATATGGGAACACTCCTTCTCTTTTTTGATGGGCTGTGTATATGAGCGTCCGGCGGTCACTTGAGACGGTGATCCACCAGCCGGGAGCTCCGTGTGCCGATCAGCTGGATGACCTGCACGAGCAGCACCAGCACGACGACGACGACGAGCAGGATGTCGGTTCTGTAGCGGTAGTATCCATAATTGATCGCCAAAGCGCCCAAGCCGCCGCCGCCGATCGCGCCGGCCATGGCCGAATAGCCCAGAATATTGGTGGTCGCAATGGCCGCACCGCTGACGAGGGAAGGCATCGACTCGGGAATCATGACTTTCAGCACGATATGCATGCGGCTGGCGCCCATGGACTGGGCCGCTTCGATGACGCCGCGGTCAACTTCCTTGAGCGAGGTCTCGACCGTGCGGGCCACGTAGGGGAAGGCCGCGATGGTCAGGGGCATGATCGTCGCCTTCGAGCCGATGGCCGTGCCCATCACCAAGCGGGTGAAGGGGATGACGGCGATCATCAGGATGAGGAAGGGGACGGAGCGCAGCACGTTGATCAGCGTGCCCAATACGCTGTTGACCGGCGCGTTGGGCAGGATGTGGCCGCGCTCGGTGATGACGAGCAGCACGCCCAGCGGCAGGCCGATCGCGTAGGAGAACAGCGTGGAGAACAGCACCATGTAGCACGTCTCCCACAGGCCGTTACCGATCATGGACAATAGTTCCTGCCAGCTCATCGGCGTTCACCTCCTCGATGCTGATCTGTTTGCCCTTCAGATAGGACAGCGCCCGCTCGGCGCCTTCGGGGTCGTCGGGCAGCTCCACGAGCATCTGCCCGCGCTGCTGACCCGCTACGGTCTGAATGTTGGCCGACAGGATGTTGACCGGTACGCCGCTGGCCAGGATCATTCCTGCCACGACCGGCTCATAGGTGCGGTTGTCGTCAAAGATCAAGCGCAGGCAACGCTTGCCGGGGGGCAGCTCTTCTTCGGCTGTGGTACGGAACAGACGTTTGGCTGCCGTCGTGCGAGGATTGGCGAACACTTCACGAACATTTCCTTTTTCGGCGATGCGGCCTCCGTCGATGATCGCCACGCGCGTACAGATCTGGCGGATGACGGCCATCTCATGGGTGATGATGACGATCGTGATGCCCAGCCGCTTGTTGATGTCCTGCAGGAGAGAGAGAATCGCCTGCGTGGTCATCGGATCCAGCGCGCTGGTGGCCTCGTCACACAGCAGCACCTTCGGATCGGTTGCCAGGGCCCTTGCGATGGCGACGCGCTGGCGCTGGCCACCGGAGAGCTGGGCGGGGTAGGCGTCGGCCTTCTCGGCCAGGCCCACGATTTCGAGCAGCTCCTTGGCGCGCTTGTGCGCCTGGGCCTTGGATACGCCGGCAATTTCCATCGGGAAGCAGACGTTGCGCAGAACCGTACGCTGCATCAGCAGGTTGAACTGCTGAAAGATCATCGCGACCGTGCGGCGCATTCGGCGAAGATCCTTGTCGCCCATGGTCAAGATGTTTTGGCCGTCGATGAGGATGCGGCCTTCTGTGGGACTGTCCAGCCGGTTGATGCACCGGATGAGGGTGGATTTGCCCGCGCCGCTCATGCCGATGATGCCGTAGATGTCGCCCTTGTGAATCGCAAGGTCGATGCCGTCGAGCGCGACGACGTCGCCTGCCTGCGAGGGATAGATCTTCTTGACGCCCTGGATGTCGATCATCACGTTTCCGGAGGGCGCCGGTCGTTCGCTTGGCATTTGCTCAACTCCCCGTGTGTTTGCTGCCGTGGTCGATGGCATAATGCTACACCACGCTTTTGCGACTTGTCAACCCCCGAAATTGCAGAAAAATGGCCGCAGAAGCGCATTTTGACGCCGGATGCAAATCCGTCTTCTACTAGAGGCGCAAAAAAGGACGCGCTCAAAAATTTTTTTGCCGCTCGAAAAAATTGGGGGATTCGGGTTGACAGCGGCCCCGGCGAATGATACACTAAGAAAAAGCAAGCAGAAAGGGGGCGTCTCCATGAAGCGCGTTTCGACCATGCGAATGTTCATGATGTGCGAGGAGATGTCCATCGCACTTTTGGGCTTGCATGGAAACGCATAAGGCGTCGGCTTTATCGATTGCGCCCCGTTTCGCAAGCTGTGCGAGACGGGGCGTTTGTTTTTCCCGAAACCGACGACGAGAGGATGAGGACGCATGACGTGTACGCTGCATTGGCTGGCCGCGCTGCTTTGGGCGCTGCTGTGCCCCGCGCAGTCCCCGGCCGCCGCGCCTGCGCCGGTCGTGCGCATTCTGGCGGCGTTGGGCGCGATTCGCCCCGCGGTCCGGCGCGCGGCCTGCGCGCAGGATGGGCGAATGCGCCGAATGCGTCGAATGTGACGGGAGGTACGCGCATGCGCTACGTTCAGGAGATCACGGACTTCATCTTCGTCCGCCATCCGCCCCGGCGCGTGGACATTGCGTTCCTGCCCGGCTGCGCGTATGCGGAGATCCCGCTGCACGGCGCGCGCATGTACCATGCGGGCTACGCGCCGCTGCTCCTGCCCTCGGGCCGGTTCAGCGTGACAGTGGGGCGGTTTGAGGGCCCGGCCTCGTGCGCGCAGGCCTATCCCGGCCCCTATGAGAGCGAGTGGGCGTTCTTCCGCGATGTGCTCCTGCGCGAGGGCGTGCCGGAGAAGGCCATCCTGCGCGAGGACCGCGCAACCTACACTTACGAAAACGCGATCTACTCGCGCCGCGTGACGGACGCGCTGGGGCTGCAGGTGCGCAGCGCGATGATCTGCTGCAAGGCGTACCACGCGCGCCGCGCGCTGATGTACTACGAGACGCTCTTCCCGCAGGCGGAACTGATCGCGTGCCCGGTCGACGCGGGCGGGCCCACGCGGGAGAATTGGACGCGCACGGCGGAAGGGATCGACGCGGTGCTTGGCGAGCTGGAGCGCTGCGGCGGCCAGTTTCACGCCATCTTGAAGGAGAAGCTTCTATAATAGTAGAAAAGGGGTATATGCAGATGTTGCATGCCGGAACGCAGACGATTGAGACGCCGCGGCTGATCCTGCGCAGGTTCACGACGGAAGACGCGCAGGCGATGTACGACAATTGGGCCAGCGACCCGGAGGTGTCACGGTATCTGACCTGGCCGACGCATCCGAATGTGGATGCGACCCGGCAGCTGCTCGCCACATGGGTGGAGCAATACGAGAAGCCCGACGTGTACCTGTGGGCGATCGGGCTGCGGGCTGCGGGCGGCATGCCCATCGGATCGATCAGCGTCGTCACGCTGAACGAGCGGACGCACAGCGCGGAGGTCGGCTACTGCATCGGCCGGCCGTGGTGGCATCAGGGCATCACGAGCGAGGCGTTGGAGGCGGTGCTGGGCTATCTGTTTGGCACGGTCGGCGCGCGGCGCGTGTCCGCGCGCCACGACCCGCACAATCCGCACTCCGGCGGCGTGATGCGCAAGTGCGGCATGCGCCTGGAGGGCACGCTGCGCCAGGCGGACTTCAACAACCAGGGCGTGTGCGACGTGAGCATCTACGGCATCCTCGCGCAGGAATATGCGGACGCGCATGGGCTTACGTGAGCCCTATATTATAAGAAAGAAGAGCTGTCCGGACGGAGCCGGGCAGCTCTTTGTCTTGCGGTGCTCAGGCCTTGCGGATGGCGATGAACAGCGCGCCGTCCTGGGCGCTCGCGTCGATTTGGATGGGGAAGTCGTAGGCGTTTTGGAAGATGAGGTCGAGGTTTTCGCTGCCGACGGCGGCGTCCACGCCGTGGGGCACGTAGCTCGCGCCGCTGGGGCCATGCGGCCGGCGATGGATGATCGTGATGCCCTTCCACAGCTGCAGCAGCACGTTGTACAGCGTCGTGGAGACCTGGCACGTGCCGCCGCCGTAGCCCGGCATTGTCGTGCCGTCGATCAGAACCGGCGCGGACATGTACCCGCGCGCCGCGCGATAGGGGCCGGCGACGTCGTTAAAGGAAAACTCGTCGCCCGGGTTCATGACGATGGAGATGTAATCGCACGCCACATCGATGTTCACCATGCGGCCGAGGTTGAGCTCGGTCTGGGTGGTCTTGTAAAAGCTCGTGAAGGCGGCCAAGATGTCGCCGCTCTGGGCGTATTCGGCCGTGGGCGCGACGGGCTCGAGATTCGAGATCGCCGAGGCGGGAATGTAGCCGATCTTGCGCTGGTAGGGAATGACGATCCAGCCGTCCTGAATGTACCAAAACGAGATGCGGCTGCCGGGGGTGACAGTGCATAGCGCCTCGGAGGAGGCGTCGGGCGCGGCATAGACCGGCGTCTGTGTGCAGACCGTCGCCACCTGGCTGTGCAGGATCGCGCCGTAAGGCGGCGTGTTCTCGGGATCCAGCGGCGTGATCGCGTCCACATACTGGCGCAGCACGTAGCCCTCGCCGAGCCGCTCGCTGTACAGGTGCAGCCACTCGGGCGAATAGTCGATGATGCCCACATCCTCCCCGGCGCGCAGCACACCCAGCGAGTCGGCCTCTTGGCTTTCGGTCACGCGCAGGTTGATGTCTTTAAGCATGGTGCCGGTATAGAGTAGCGCGGGCGCATCGGCCAACGCGGGCAGCGAGGAGAGGCAGAGCACGGCGACGAGCAACAGGATGAAAAAGCGTTTCACGAAAAGCCCCCTATAAGCGTATCAAAGCGGTGGACGCGCCCCCGCATACATCCGGCGGGGGAGAACGTTTCTTTATTATATCATCGTGCGGGGGAGAAGATCAAGCGCTAAAATGTGAACCTTTGGCATATGCATGACGCGCGACAAAACGCGCGAAGGGGGGAACGTTCATGTATGTGCGCCGGGTGTTGACAATGCGCAGGCCGGATGGAAACGCATGCGGCACGGCGATCTGGCAGGAACGGGATGGAGAGATTCAGGTGACGTTGCAGGGCATGCGCCCCGCGCAGGATGCGCTGCGCGTGGTGATCGTCGAGCCCGGACGCGCGCAGGATGCGGGGGTTTGGGCGCGCGGGGAGACGTTTACGGCGTCAGTTGCGCCCGGCCGGGGGCAGGGGGTGGCGCTATGTGGACCGGACGGGCGCGTGACGGCCTCAGGGTTTCTTCCGGGCTGCGCGCAGAGCGCATTGGCGTTGCGCGCCAGGATCGCGCATGCACTCGGCCTGACGCAAGAGGGGGAGGCTGTGGATGCGAAGGGCGCGCAGGAGCGCTGCGGCCTACCTGCGGCCATGGAGATCCCCCCGGCAGCCGATGCGCCTGACACAGCCGCGGCGTCCGTAACGGATGAGATTCGGCTGCAAGAGGCCGGGCGCCGAACGCTGGTCTTTCGCGGCGAGGTGTGCATCGGCCAACGCTTGAGTGGCTCCGCTTGGCCTCCCCCGCCGCTTGCGCCGGATGCCCCTTACCGTGACGGCGCCTTTCACATCGGCGATGATGGCCTCACGGAGGCGTGACAGGGGTGAATACGGCCTGACGCGCGGCCTGCGCATGGCGTCGGAGAATGCCGTCATAGGCGTCCCGACGCGTGCGCTGCGCCACGGGACGCGGCGGGACGGGCGCAGGCGCTTCCTGCGCGGACGTCGCCACCGCCTCCTGTGCGGCCGGCTCATGGGGGACAGGCTGTTCGACTGGCGCGATATGTACGGGCGACATCGGCGTCGCAGCGGCTTGGATTTCCCGCCAGCGGTCGAAGCGCTGCGCCTCCGGCAGCATCGCATAGGGCATGGTCGCGCCTTGCAGCAGTTCAAAGGGGGTGGGCTGGTTCATGGCAATCCCTCCAGGTGCAAAGATGGGCTTCCTTCGCTTCAAACTATGCCTGCCATGCGGAAGATGTGAGGCGCTGTCGTGGCTGAAATTTGAAGAATTCAAAACGAATTGTGAAAAAAACGTTGAGTATTTGCGCATCCTTCTGTATAATAAATGAAGTATAGAGATGTGCGTGCCGCCGAACGCCGTGATGGCGGACGGGTGATTGTGCCCTTTCAGCGGGAGAAACATCAGAAAAGGGGTGTTATCACTTTGAACGATCAATATGGCGAAGGCTATCAGGACGGCCGCCAAGAGCAGAGCGCCACGCCGCGCCGCCGCCGCCGCCGCCCCGATGACGTCCAGGCGTCGCAGCAGAGCGTCCATGAGCAGCCGGCTGCTGC
The DNA here is from genome assembly GCA_944349855.1 of uncultured Eubacteriales bacterium. Lineage (GTDB taxonomy): Bacteria > Bacillota > Clostridia > Christensenellales > Aristaeellaceae > Beduinella. The sequence continues at coordinate 44,027 of CALVNS010000014.1, forward strand.
GCAGGAAGCGCCTGCTCAGCAGGAAACGCCGATGCGTCGCACGCCGCCGCCTGGCATCCGCGCCACCCGGCAAAACTCCGCCGAGGATGAGGGCTACGCCATGGGCGATGTGGATTATACGTTCGATGATGACGAAGAGGAGTTTGACGATGTCGACGAGGAGCGCGAGCCGCCCCGACGCAAGGGCCAGGGCTGCCTGCTCGCCGTGCTGGCCGCCGTCGTCATCGTATTGGTGCTGTGCATATGCGGCTGGTTCTTCCTGCCAGACCTGCGCGACGCGCTGCTGGAGCGAGTCGGCATCACCGTGCAGGATGACCTGTCCGCCTATTCGGCCTTTGAACTGACCGCAGAGCCGCAGACCGTGGACGTCGGTCGCGAGATCGTCTTCACCGTGAAGACGACCAAGAATGTGGGCTGTGTGCGCCTGACCGACAACACCGGCGCACAGCTGGCGCTTGTGCCGCAAAGCGGCGCATCCTTCCAGGTGGTGGATGCCGCCGAAGGCCTGGTCTGGACCATTCCGGTGACGTTCGGCATGCCGTATGACGGCGCTGTCATCGCCTATGCGGCCGCCGATGCCGACAGCGTTCTGGCGATGCCGGCGGAGCAGAGCGCGGTCACGGCCGTGACGGTGCTGGAGCCCGCGCCGACTGTCGAGCCGACGCCCGTGCCGACCGTCGAGCCGACGCCCGCGCCGACTGCCGAGCCGACGCTTGCCCCGACGTCGGAGCCTGTCACAACGGTTGTGCCTGCCGTAGCCCTGCAGGCGGTGCAGACGCCGGAGCCTACCGTGGAGCCGACGCTCGCGCCGACTGTGGCGCCCACGCCCGCGCCGACCGCAGAGCCGACGCCTGAACCGACGCCTACGCCCACGCCGGTGCCTACGCCCACGCCCTCTCCGACGCCGGTACCTACGCCTACGCCGAGCCCCACGCCCGTTCCCTACCGCGTGTATAGCGTCGTGCCCGCGTCGACCGCTGATCCGGCGCTGCTGGAGGTCGCTTCCACAGTTCTCGTGGACGGCGTGGAGCAGGAGAACATCAGCCGCGAGATTTCCATGGACGATCCCGCCGAATACGGCCGCCAGGACGGCGTGCTGACGTTCCGCGGCGGCCCGATGCGCCAGAACGCCGCATTCGGCGCCGCAGAGATCACCGAAGGCGCGCTGGAGGTGGTCTGGACGACCCGCACCTCGGGACTGCTGCGCGGCGATGACGAGCAGATTTACCAGGGCTATGGCTGGACGGGACAACCCCTCATCGTCAAGTGGCATATGGAGATCCGCGAGATGATGAACCTGTACGAGAGCAAGCGGACCGTTACAGGCCTGAAGGAAGTCATCATGCCCTCGATGGATGGAAAGATCTACTTCTTTGATCTGGATGATGGCAAGGCGACGCGCGACCCGATCGATCTGGGCTATCCGTTTACGGCGACCGCTGCGGTCGATACGAGCGGCTATCCGCTGCTCTTTGCCGGCCAAGGCCTGTCCGTCCTGGAGGGCAATACGGGTACGATTGGCATGCGCGTGTACAACCTGATCGATCAGTCGCAGATCTACTTCGAGACCGGCCGCAACGCGCTGGCCAACAACAAGAGCGGCTCGGTAAACAGTTCCGCTTTGCTCGAACGCGGTACCGATACGCTGCTCTATACTGGCGAGAACGGCCTGCTGTATACCATCGGCCTGAATACCGCGTTCGACTTGGCCGCAGGTACGCTTGAACTGGATCCGCAGACCGTCGCATACCGCTATGAGAGCAGCCTCAGCGACGAGGCGGGCATCTCCGGCAGCGTGGCGATGTACGGCAACTACGTCTACTTCGCGGACAATGCGGGCCTGCTCCAATGCGTCGACGTGAATACCATGCAGTGCCTGTGGGCGGTGGATCTGGGAGATGCGACGCCCTCCACGGTTGCGCTAGAAGACGAGGGCGACGGCAACGTTGCGCTGTACGTGGCCAACACCATTCAAAACCGCGGCCGCAGCGGCGATGTGTCGATCCGTCGCTATGACGCGCTGACCGGTGAGATGGCCTGGGAGTACCTCATCGCCTGCAAGTTCAACCGCGACAACACTGCGGGTGCGATGTCTTCGCCGGTCATCGGCCAGGGCGACATCAACGACATGGTCGTCTACACCATCAACCAGACAGGTGACGAGGACCTGGCCTCGGTCGTCGCGCTGGACAAGCGTACGGGCGAAGAGCTATGGAATCAGCCGCTGGATGCCTACTCCTATTCGTCGCCGACTGCGGTGTACTCCACCGATGGCAAGGGCTACATCTTCCAGGGCGATCAGAACGGCACGCTGCGCCTGATGGATGGCTTTACCGGCTCGACGATCTCCACGATTTCGCTGGGCTCGCCGATCGTCGGCTCGCCTGCTGCGTATAACGATATCGTTGTCGTCGGTACGACTACGGGCCGCATCTGCGGCGTGCGCATCAAGTAATCGCTTCAAGGCGGTGGGGCGCCCGTGCCCTGCCGCCTTTTTGTGACCTTGTTACGGTTGCGACAGCAAAAGTGTGGTATCCTGTTCCCATACGATGGAACAGGGGGACAAAGGATGCTTTTCTTTAAATGTCAGGCGCCCAATATCGACATGTTGTCTGAACAGGCCACCGCGGAAGCACATTTGATCGTCGATGTGCGGACGCATGAGGAATACCGCGAGGGACACATTCCGGGCAGCGTCAACATCCCGTTGGATGCATTGGATGCGCTGCGCGGCCAGGTTGGAACGGAAGGACCGATTTACGTATATTGCCTGAGCGGCGCACGCAGTTCACGGGCGGCGGTTCGCCTGCGGCGCATGGGATATCAGGTCGTCGATATGGGCGGCATCAGCGGTTATCATGGAAGAATTGAAAGAGGGGGAGAGGAAAAATGAAGGTTGTGATCATCGGCGGCGTCGCGGGCGGCGCGACCGCTGCGGCGCGCATTCGTCGCCTGGACGAGCATGCGCAGATCGTCATGCTCGAGCGCTCTGGGTACATCTCCTATGCGAACTGCGGGTTGCCCTATTACATCGGCGGCGCGATCGAGGATGCGGGCGAACTGACGCTTCAGACGCCTGAGAGCTTTCATGCACGCTTCCGCGTGGACGTGCGCGTACACCACGAGGCAACCGCCATCGATCTGGAGAACAAGGTCGTGCGCGTGCGCAATCTGAAGACGCGCGAGACGTACGAAGAGCCCTACGATAAGCTCGTCCTCGCGCCCGGCGCGCGCCCCATCATGCCTGGCTTGCCGGGCATCGACAGTCCGGAGCTCTTCACGCTGCGGACGGTTGAGGATACGCTGCGCATCCGGGGTCATGTGGACACGCAGCATCCGCGCTCGGCCACGGTCATCGGCGGAGGCTTCATCGGCCTGGAGATGGCGGAAAACCTTGCGCAACGCGGGCTGAGCGTGACCATCGTGGAGAAGATGGAGCAGCTGATGAGCCCGTTGGATGCGGACATGGCCTCCTTCGTACATGCCAAGTTCAGAAAGCAGGGAGTCGGACTGGCGCTCGGCAGCGCGGTCACGGGCTTTGAGCGCACGCAGGAAGGTATCCTGACGCATCTGGACGTGGGCGAGCCGCTGCGCTCGGACATGGTGATTCTCGCCATCGGCGTCTCACCGGATTCAACGCTTGCGCGCGAGGCGGGACTGAAGCTGGGCATGCGGGGCAGCATCGTGGTCGACGAGCACATGCGTACCTCTGCGCCGGACGTCTACGCCGTCGGGGATGCCGTGCAGATCCGTCACCTTGTGACCGGGAGCGAGGCGCTGATCTCGCTGGCCGGCCCGGCGAACAAGCAGGCGCGCGTGGCAGCGGACAACATCTGCGGCGTGTCCAGCGTCTATCATGGCGCGCAGGGTGCGTCGATCCTCAAGCTGTTTGACATGACGGCAGCCTCCGTCGGGCTGAACGAGCGCGCGGCACAGGCGGCCGGTCTGGACTATGAAAAGGTCGTCCTCTCACCGGCAAACCATGCGTCCTACTATCCGGGTGGGCGCGTGATGACCCTCAAGGTGCTCTATGAGAAGAGCTCGCTGCGCCTGCTGGGCGCTCAGATCGTCGGCTATGACGGCGTGGACAAGCGCATCGACGTGCTCGCGACGGCCCTGCAGGCGGGCATGACGGCTCCACAGCTGGCGCAGCTGGATCTGGCCTATGCGCCGCCATATTCTTCGGCAAAGGACCCGGTGAACATGGCGGGATTCATGGCCGAGAACATCGAGGCCGGATTGGTGAGGCAGTTCCACCATGCGGATCTGGCTGCGCTCCGGCAGAATCCGAACGTCACGCTGCTGGACACGCGCACTCCTGGCGAGTATGCGCATGGCCATGCTGAAGGCTTCATCAACATCCCCGTCGACGAGCTGCGCGAGCATCTGTCCGAGCTTGATGCGCGCAAGCCGGTCTATGTGATGTGCCAGAGCGGCCTGCGCAGCTATGTCGCCTGCCGGATCCTCAGCCAGCACGGTTTTACATGCTACAACTTCTCCGGCGGCTATCGCTTCTATGAGAGCATCGAACGCAACCGCCTGGACGAGCGCAGCGCGTTCCCGTGTGGACAGATGCGGGACTGAAGGCGAACGCCATGAAGGGGAGAGCCCTTCCAAACCATCTCGAATCATATGCATAGTCAAAGCCCGCACCCCTTTGGGGTGCGGGCTTTGGATTGTGCCCGTTATATCCGGAAACGTGTATCATCTCTCGGGCGACGGCATGTTCGATCCATGCGTACGGTCTGGCATGCCCGGTCAAATGGGGGGAGGACTACACAGACGCAAGGGGATACGATGCTGTGACCACCGCATGGACGAGCATGTGATGGCGGTCATCTTTCATATGGCTCCCCCGCTTTCATCTTCCCGACCATACGGCAATTCTGCAAATTCCCGGCTGTTTTGCCAATGGATAACGGGGGATGGGCCTATGCGCCCAAGTGAGCGAAAAACTGCCAACGCGAAGGAAGTCCGCCATCGCCTATGCCGCATGCACAATGCGCTACGCCTCCGCCAGCGCGCGCAGCTTGGCCTCGTTGGTCAGCTCGACCGTGCCGCGCGTGAGGCGCACCATGCCTTCGCTTTGAAAATAGCGCAGCAGCCGCGTGACGACCTCGCGGGCCGTGCCCATGTGCGCGGCAATCCGGTCGTGCGTGATGGAGAGCGTGCGGGTTTCCTGCAGGGCGCTTTCGCTGAGCAGGAAGGAGGCAAGCCGCTTGTCCTGGCTGCGCCAGAGGATCTGCTCGACAAGCCACATCACGTCTGAAAAGCGGCTGGCCATCAGTTCATTTGTGTAGTTGGCCAGTGCCGCAGAGGATGCCGCGACGCTTTGGTAGACGTCTGCGGGGATGATCCAGAGCTGCGCATCGCGTTCGACTTCGACAGACACGTCGAATTGGGCGCTCTTCAGCATGCAGGAGGCCGAAAAAAGACAGATGTCGCGCTCAAACAGGCGATAAATCGTCACCTCGCGCCCATCGGGGGAGAGGATGAAGGCGCGCAGTGCGCCTGAGCAGACGACCAACAGCCCCACGCAATCTTCAGAGCCGCTGTGCAGCAGCGTTCCCTTGGGCGCAGTGCGCAGCCGGGCGCTGCGGGTAAGCTGCGCCTGCTGTGCCTGCGTCAAGCGGTCCCAGATGGGGAAATAGGATGAAAGATCCATGCCATCACCTCTTGGATGAGGGAAAGTATACGGCGGCGCCAGCCCCGTTGTCAAGCGAAAAATGGACCCGACGGAATTCAATTCCGTCGGGCCCATTGGCTTACGCCTGGTGGAGTACGACGTTGGTTGAGAGCCCGCCTGTCGTATGCGCGTGCACGACGACCTCGCCTGGGCGCGTACCCGCGCGCACATAGACGATGGCGCGTCCGTCGCGGGTATTGCGGTAGGGCGCCGCGTAAGGGGTCAAGTCGTCGGGCGTGCCATTTTCCACGCCCAAGAGCTGCGCGTCACCGGCAACCTGATACGTCACGCGTTCATCCGCGCTGACGGGATGCCCCTCAGCATCTGCCAGCAGTACCTCAAGCTGCCAGACGGACTGACCATCCGCAGGAAGAGACTCGACGTCGGGCGTAAGGGACAGGTTTGATGCCGCGCCCGGCGTACACAACACATCCTCTGCGCCGGGAACGACCGCTCGCAGCATACCCGCCTCGAAGGGCACCTCCCAGCAGACGCGGCAGCCATCGGCGGAAGTGCAGGCCTTCTCGCCCAGAGAGCGCCCGTTGAGCGTCAGCTCTACGCGCTCGGCGTTGGTGTAGCAGCTCACGCGCATTGGCTCGCCAGGCTGTGCGGCCCAGCGGAAGCGCTCACCGTCCGCATCTTTCCATTCGGCGTTGGCGGGCGCCGCGGCGATGCGCACGTAGGGCGCGTCCGTCCACAGGGCCTTGCGCTGGGCATAGCTGGGCTTCTCATGGCCCGCCAGGTCCAGCAGGCCTGCGCGCGAGATGCGCACGGGCCAGCCGGGGCATTCGCCCAGGAAGTCTACGCCCGTCCACAGGAACTGACCGCAGATGAAGTCGTTGTCGCGGACCGCATACCAGGCCTCGGGGGTCTTGCCGTTTTCACTGCCGTAGATGACCCGGCCCGGATATTTCGCGTGGTCCTCAGCGTAGAAGACCTCCTTGTAGTTATAGCCGGCTGCATCGAGCACATCGGCGTATCCGGTGCGGTTGCTCAGCTCCGGGAAGGAGAGCGCGCTGGTCACCGGGCGGGAGGTATCCAGACCATGCACAATATCCGTCAGCTCCTGCGCGATGACAGCCAGCCGCCCTGCATCGGGCTTGCGCGGGTCATAACGGCGCTCGGCCGCAGGTTTGTTGGCGTCGTTGTTGCCCAACACCTCGTCAAACAGCGGCGTGACGTAGGGATCGTTGGGATAGTCGATCTCGTTTCCGATGCTCCACAGCACAATGCTCGGATGGTTGCGGTCGCGGCAGACCATGGCCTCCAGATCGGCGCGATGCCATTGTGGAAAGTCCTCCGCATAGCCGAACCGCTTGGGAGGATATACGTTGTGGCCCTGCCACCACTTGTTCTTCGCGCCTTCCCATTCATCAAACGCCTCGTCCATGACCAACAGGCCCAGTTCGTCGCACAGGTCAAGCAGATGCGTATCTGGCGGGTTATGGGCGGTGCGCAAGGCATTGCATCCGGCGGCCTTGAGCGTCTTCAGGCGACGGGCCCATACGGCCTTGGGCACTGCGGCGCCCAGGCAGCCGGCGTCGTGATGAACACACACGCCCTTGAGCTTCATGTTCACGCCATTGAGGAAGAAGCCATGGTCCGGATCAAAGCGGAAGGTGCGAATGCCGATCGGAATATGCACCTCGTCGGTCATCTCATCTTCGCTCAACGCCTGCGCGGTCAGCGTGTACAGCGTCGGCGAATCCGGACTCCAGAGCAAGGCGTGGGGGACGGACAGAATGGCCTCGCCCGTCTCGCCGGCGGACTCAGCCTGCGCGACCGCTTCGCCATTCAGGGAAAGGTAGAAGCGAGCGCCACCTGCGCCGAGCGTATCGTAGCGGACCTTGAGACGTGCTGTGCCATCTGCATCGACCGATTCAGTCGTCACAAAGACGCCGTCCGTCTCAAAGGAGCAGGCGTCGGTAATGGAAAGCACGACATCCCGATAGATACCGCTGCCGGTAAACCAGCGTGAATCGGCGACCTCGTCGTGCTCCACGCGCACGGCGATGACATTTTCACCCGGACGGGCAAAGGCGCTGACGTCATAGGTAAACGTGGAATAGCCATAGGCGCGCTGCCCTAGATAATTGCTGTTAAAATAGACGCGCGCGTGCTTGTATACCCCGCCAAACGTCAGGCGTACGCGCTTGCCTGCAACGTCGTCGGGCAGGTAGAAGTGTTTTCTGTACCAGGCGGTTCCGCCGGGCAGATAACCGGTACCGCTGGCATGGCGTTTGTCAAATGGATGCTCGACCGACCAATCGTGGGGGAGGGTGACCTCACGCCAGGCGCTGTCGTCCCATCCCATGAAGTCCGCGCCGGGTTCGTCGCCGAGGTGGAAGCGCCAGTTCAAGTTCAGAATGTCCCTGCTCATCACTAGCCTCCAATGTCATAGAAAAGAGGCTGCCGGCAGGAGACGCCCCGAAGGGCGCCTACCTATTGCCGGCAGCCTCCGCTCATCTACAGGTCAAAGCGATTACTGCTTGTACACCGCGTCGAGCTGGTTCTGGATCTCCTCCATGACCGTCTCGATGCCGGCATTCTGCAGCTGCGTACGGAACTCAGCCACATAGGCTTCCGGATCATCCATCAGGCCGAAGACGATGCGCGGCATGTAGGTGTTGTAGACGTTGGAGATGTTGTCCAGGTAGACCTGGATGTTCGTCAGGTCGAACACGATCTGGCCGTAGGGGTACGTGGTCGCGATCTCGTCATAACGGGCATACAGCTCGTCGATGGCCTCCCAATCGCGGTCCGCATCGCGCAGGCCCAGGTCGTCATTGCGGCCCCACCAGAAGTTCAGCGTCACGCCGTCGGTCGTGCTGTCGAAGCCCTCGGGACGGACCATGTAGCCGTTCTCATCGATCGTGTACATGTCGCCCTCGATGCCGTACATCATCAGGCGGTAGATCTCCGGGTCGTTGCGCAGCAGGTCGTAGACCATCAGCGCGCGATCCGGATGCTCGCTGGTGTAGGCAACCGCCATGGCGCCGTGGGTGATGTTCAGGGAAACGAGGTTGTCGGTCTCCTCACCGAAGAAGAAGAAACCGAGATCAGAGCCGGGCTGGGCCTCTTCCATGTCCGTGCGGAAGCCGGTCCAGGTCTCCGTGTGGTGCTGACGGGCAGCGCTGGTGCCTTCCTTCATCAGGGAGTCCTGAGCGCCGGTGTAGTTCAGAACGTCGGTGCGCCAGTAGCCGGCGTCCGCCCAGCTCTTCATGGTCTTGGCGAAGTTGACGAGCTCGTCACCCTCGAGGTAGTAGCGGCTCAGCGTGTAGGGATCCTCCTTGGAGTTGCCGTAGAACAGGCTGACCGGGAAGCCTTCGATGACGATGTTGCTGGTGTGAGAGGCCTGCCAGCCGCCGGCCATCTGCGGGCTGTAGGAAGAGCCGTTGCCGTCAGCATCCCACGGCCAGACGCCTTCCTTGTTGTCCTTGATGTACTGGAAGTACACGCCCAGGTCCTCCCAGGAGTGCACGCCGTTCTCCAGGCCCGCCTCGCGAGCCCAGTCGCCACGGTACATGAAGCCGTGGTTCGTCCACTGCGCGTAGTTATCCTCGGGGATCAGGTAGATCTCGCCATTGTACTTGCACAGATCCCAGTGCTCGGCCGGGACGCTCTCCCAGGTCTTGGGCGCGTAGGTCTGCAGCATTTCCTCCGTCAGGGGCAGGAACGCGCCGCGCTGCGTGTTGGGCCACGCATCCAGCCAGTCGGTGGCGGTGCCGATCAGGTCGATGTCGCCGGACTGCGTCGCCAGCGCCAGGTTGTAGTTGGTCGTCCAGTTGGTCCACTCAATCCAGCGGATCTCCAGCGTAGCGTTGACCTTCTCGTTGAGGATCTCGTTGATCTTGGCCAGCACTTCCTCCGTGCGGTCGGTGGGGATGTCGCCGGTCACCAGGTAGGTGATCGTCACGTGCTCGGACGTGTCGACGGCCGGGGCTTCCTCAGCCGTGGACAGCACGGGCAGCGCGCACACGAGCATCATCAGTGCCGTGAGCAGGGCAACCAGTTTCTTCATACGGGGATTCCTCCTTTTCTATTTCCCGCAGCATACGCCGCCGAGAATCGTGGGGATCAGCCCTTGACCGAGCCGACGGTCAGGCCGGCGACGAAGTACTTCTGCACGAACGGGTAGAGCAGAATGATCGGGCCGGTGGCCAGCACGGCGGTGGCCATCTTCAGGGTCTCGCTGGGCAGTTCGGTGGTCAGCGTGACGTTGGAGCCGGCGACCGAGTTGCGCAGGCTCGCCACCTTGTTGATGACGTTGTACAGGTGGTACTGCAGCGGGCGGTACTCCGTCTGCGAAGTGAGGAACAGGGAGGAGTAGTACCACTCGTTCCAGTAGCCCAGCGCCAGAAACAGACCGATGGTCGCCAGCGCCGGCTTGAGCGAGGGCAGCACCAGCGCGTAGAAGATGCGGAAGTCGCCCGCGCCGTCGATCTTGCCGGACTCGGTGATCTCGTGGGGGATGGCCTTGACGAAGTTCTTCATCAGGACGATCAGCCACGGGCTCATCAGCAGCGGCAGCAGGATGGCGAAGTAGGAGTCGCGCAGGTTGAGCGTCTGCACGATCAGCAGGTAGAACGGGACGAGGCCCGCGGAGAACAGCGAGGTGAAGTAGATGTAGAACATGATGCCGTTGCGATACGGGAAGTCCTTGCGCTGCAGGGCATAGCCCGTCATCGAGATGATGAACAGGCCGATCGCCGTGCCCACGACCGCCAGGCAGATCGTGACGACATAGGCGCCGATCATCTGGTCGGGCGAGCGCAGCAGCAGCTCATAGGAGTACGTCGACACTTCGGAGGGCCAGAGCGTGAAACCCGTCAGGCGAATGGCTGACTCCGAGGAAAACGAGGAGGCAACGATCATCCAGAACGGCAGCACGCAGATCAGGCTGAACAGGCCGACGAAGATATACGTGACGGTACGGATGATCTTGTCCGAGGTATCCAGCCGCACGTGCGTGGGATGATTGACATGTGCGGGGGCTTTGCTGTTAGTGGTCATCTTCGATTCTCCCTTCTCAGCTTTGCATCAGAACAGCGCGTAATCCGAATCCAGCTTCTTGACGAAGGCGTTGGCGCCCAGGACGATGAAGAAGCCGACCACGCTCTGGAACAGACCCACTGCGCTGGACTGGGAGAAATTGAAGCTGTTCATCATGGAGCGGTACACGTACGTCTCGATGATGTCCGTGGTGTTGAAGAGGATCGAGTTGTTGCCGACCAGGTTGTAGAACAGGCCGAAGTTGCCCTTCAGGATGCCGCCGATGGCGAACAGGAACAGGATGACAACCGTGGGCTTGAGCGTCGGCAGCGTGATGTAGCGGATGCGCTGGAAGCCGTTGGCGCCGTCGATCTGCGCAGCCTCCATCATCGAGGAGTCCATGCTCGTGATGGCCGCAAAGTAGACGACCGTGCCGTAGCCCGTGCTCTTCCACAGGTTGACCGCCACGATGATGAACGGCCACGCCTGCGGCATCTGGTAGACGATCGGCATTTCGCCGCCCAGGTTGCGCACCAGGTTGGAGATGAAGCCGTAGTCATAGTTGAGCAGGTTGTACACCAGCAGCGACACCAGAACGTCGGAGATGAAGTAGGGCAGGAACATCAGGGATTGGGTGGTCTTCTTGAAGCCCTTGGACTGCACCTCGTTGAGCAGGATGGCGAACAGCAGCTGCAGTACGTTGCCCAGCACGATGAACGCCAGGTTGTACAGGATCGTGTTGCGCAGCAGCAGCCCCAGCTGGCCGGAGGTGAACAGGAACTTGAAGTTCTGCAGACCGATGAACGGGCTGTTCCAGATGCCCTTGTTGTACTGGAAGTTGGTAAAGGCGATATACGCTCCCGGCATCGGCATGTAGGAGAAAACGAAGAAGAAAACGATGGCCGGCAGACACATCAGCAGAAGCGTCTTATTCTGCATCAGCGTGCGGCCCAGCGGCGGCCGTCTATACGTGTGCAGGCCGTTTGTGACAGCTTTTTGTGACTTTACCAAGTGTTTCCCTCCACCTTTTGCGCCCGATCCTTGCAAAGGATGCGAAGCCCCTTATTTGAAATCGGTTTCAAATCGCATCCTCCACCCAACCCGCACGCCATGTCACCAAACGTTTGTCTTTTGTGACACCCTTCGGCAGGGCTTTTGGACGCAAAAACGGCCCAAATGTCGCTGCCGCTTTTTCACAGGGCGCGCCAAACGGACGTGCAAGTCATGTGCAAATCGCTACTATGAAACCCGTTTCATGGCAACAAATATATCATAAACCCTTTTGTATGTCAAGAATTATTTTTTGAAATTTTGCATGGATGACAAATTTGTGCCATATGCGCTGCGAGGATGACAAAAATCAGAAGAATCTGTTGTCAGCGATGTGCACCTGATTCAAACACACTCTGCATGCTGTGTAAAGACATCCTGCACGTGCTTACAGACAGCATGTTGCATCGTGTAGAGCAAGGGAGGGCGACCAGGCCATCCGTGCCAATAAAAAAACCCCTTCCTCCGTAGGGAGAGGAAGAGGCTCAGGCGCGCTTTCGCCGTGCGAAGGGGGGAGGCGCGCAGGATTTTTTGATCGACAGCGACAGGGGAACCAGCTGATTGAGGGGCATTTCGCGTCCTTCAATGGCGCCCACGGCCGTATCGACCAGCAGTCGTGCGTACTCGCCGTAGTCGTAGTCGACCGCAGTGAGCTGAGGAGACGTAATGGTGGTGATGAACGTGTCGTCAAACCCCATCAGGGAGATGTCGTCAGGCACGCGCACGCCATGGGCCAGCAGCCCTTGCAGCATGCCGGCAGTCACCAGATCGTTCATGCCCAGCAAAGCCGTAGGCAGCTCCGGCAGGGTCATCAGCCGGTTGATGCCCTCCCAGCCGGAGGGGCAGTCGTAGCCCTTGACCGGGATCAGCCATTCCTCGCGCACGGGCAGGCCCAGCCGCGCCATGTTCTGCCGGAAGCGCACCAGTTTCAGCTGCGTTCCGTAAAACTCGCTGCCCGTATAGCAGAAGCCGAAGCGGCGGTGGCCCAGGGCGGCGAGGTAGTCGAAGGCCAGGTCGACAGAACCCTCGTGATCGACGGCCACGCCGTACACGCGTTCATGGCAGCTGCGCGAACCCACAACGACGGGCGTGGTCTCCAGGGTGGTCTCGAGTAAGCGGGTGAAGGAGGGATCCTGCTCCTGCAGGTCGACGCGTCCGCCGCAGAGGATGATGGCGTCCGCTCGCTGCTCCACCAGCTTGGAAAGGGCGGACATCTCCATCTCCGGGCGGGAGAACGTGTTCATCAGCATGGTGACGTAGCCGCGCTGATAGGCCTCATTGCTGCAGGCGGAATAGACGCTGTTGTAGTACGGGTTGCCCGTATCGGTCATGACCATGCCCAGCAGCTTGGTGCGCGTTTCAGTCAGGGCGCGGGCCATGGCGTTGGGACGGAAGTTGTACTTGGCGATCAGAGAATTCACCCGGTCGCGCTTTTCCTTGCGCACGGAGGTGCTGCCCGTCAGAATGCGCGACACCGTGGCAGGGGAGACGCCCGCCTCGCGCGCGATGTCGTAGATGGTGATATTCTTGCGGATCAACGTGCGTCCCCCCTCCCCGATCTTGGTGACAGTTCATATGAAGTCCATTCTATCACAAATGTGGATCTTCTGTCAACATATGATGGTTTTGTATAAAGAAGATTTGTGCGGAAATCGGGCCGTCAATAGGCGACCATCGGTATGCTTTGCGGACGCCGCCGGATGGGTTCCTGCCGGCCTGCGCGCACTGCATATAGGCCGGCGGCGCATTCGTACGCCGCGCGCATCATCTCGGGATAGGGCTGCAGGCAGATATCGAACAGGCCGATGTTGTAGTTTTCGCCGTCAAAGCGCCCCAGTGCAAACTGATCGTAGCACTGGAAATAGTGGCAACCCACCCCGCAGGGGTGCGCCGCGACGCGCTCAACGTAGTAGCGATAGGCCACGCCGCGCTCGCGCTGGGACACGACGGCCTCCAGGCCCGTGGCGGTGGGACCGGCATCCAGCGCGCCGAAGTGGAACTCGCCGATCATGACCGGCAGATCCACGCCCAACTCGCATACGTGCTCGATGGCCGACGTGGGATCGACGGCATAGCAGTTGATCGAGAACACGTCAAAGTTTTCCCATCCGGCAGCCAGCGCCGGATCGGAGATCCAGGCCCAGCGCATGCCCAGAATCATGTGATGGGGATCGACCGTACGGCAGGCCTGCGCGGGGATGGCGGTATACGCCTCAACGAGGCGGCGGGAGAAGGTGCGCAGGTCGGCCTGCGCGCGCGGGTAACGGGCGGAGGCCTTCTCCAGCGGGGCGCGCAGATCGTCGAACGAGGCAAAGGACGCATCCCACGCTGCGTTCAGTGCGCCAACCGTGCCGTATTGTTCGCGCAGCCAGTCGATCAGTGCGCGGCGGCAGGCCGTGTCCTGCGCGTCGCGCAGCACCTCATCGGCCAGAATCAGGCCGTCTACAAACGCCCAGCCGGGCTCATTGCGCAGGAAATAGCCGATCATGAACGGGTCGTCCCGCCGGTCGGCGAGCGCCTGCGCGCAGCGCAGCGCATCCTGGCGGTACTCCTCGGAGAGCACGTCCGGAAAGTCGCGGAAGATCTTGTGGCGCGTCTCGGGGAAGCGGGGCAGGCTTGTGACGTAGGGCATGCGGCCAAAGAGCGTCTCATCCGACCAGTTGCCCAGGGTGTTCATGCCCGCGCGCTTGAGCTGCCCGACGATCATGCCGCGCCAGGTCTGGGCCCAGTCCGCGCCGAATGCGCGGCGCAGGTTCGCCCGCTCAAATGAGAACATCCGGCCCGGGCCGCGCGGATTTTCGCCAAAGGGACGTCCGTCCTGGTATAGATCGCGGCTGTCCGGATCGGCGGGATCGGGCAGCCCGGCGACGAGGCGCTCCAGCCCGTCGATGCGCGCGTCGCAGCGCACGCCCACGCAATCCGGTCCGACGCTGAAGAACGCATAGCCCAGCGGATCGCACAGATACCAGCGCCCTTCCCGCTTCACGCGTCCGAAAAAGCCGGTGCCCTCGCACAGGCGCATGCCCGTCCATCCGCCATAGGCGGACCAGTCCTCAAACGGATACGCCTCCGGAAGCGACGCCTCACGGCGCAGGGTCTCGCTCAGCTCTTGGGTGGAGCGCGCCTTGCCGGGCCAGTCTTTGGGAATGTACTGTCCCATCTCGTCGATCAGCGGGGCGTCGGGAACCGGCGCAGCCGGCCGCGCGGCATCCTCAAAGGCGACATCCTCCAGTCGAACGCGCACGTCGTGAAAGGCCGACATGCTTACCAGCTCCGCACGGCAAACGTCTGCGCGAGCGATGCGCGAGCCATGGCAGACGACCTTCAATTCGCCGACGACATGGCCCGGAAAGAGCACGTGCCCGTCCAGCCAGTTCAGGTCGATGGGGACGTTTGTGCGGTAGTGGGGCATCACGCCGAAGCGGACGGTCACGCGGGGCGACACATCGCCCTGGCCATATACGCGCAGCTCAAAGGCCATGGAGTGCGATTCCTCCACGGTCAGCGTCAGGTTCAGGTAGCGTTCGGTATGCCGTGCAAAGTCCCGAATGCGAAGCCCGCCGCCCGACGCGGGGAGATGCAGCAACCCGTTTTCGAGCAAAACGCCCTGCGTCAGATCGGACGCATCCCATGCGATGTTCATGCGAATTCCTCCCAAATCGTCAGTTGTGGATCGCGTCCATTGTAGTCCGCGCGCGGGCATCACGCAAGGGGGATTTTGGATTCAACAGACCAAAAGTCGGTTTCTGTTTTCGGGCACTTTCCAATTTATATAACGCATAAAATGCATGTTGAGAGAAGGGCGCTTTTTTTTGCCGCGCCCCTTTTGTGTTCAGACAAGACCATCGGTTTTTTCTCCGGCTTTTGCATTGGCTTTTGCGGGAAGCTGTGCTACAATGGATCGGATCTTTCGATAAAGGTGGGCGTGCCGATGAAAAAAACGCAGATTCTCCATTCCCTGCTTCTATTGCTGACCGCGATCATCTGGGGCGTCGCATTTGTCGCGCAGAGCGCCGGCATGGATCATGTCGGCCCCTATACGTTCAACTGTGCGCGCAGTCTTTTGGGCGGGCTGGTGCTGCTGCCGGTGCTTGCGGTGCGCGAGCGCATTCATCCCGGATGCACCATGCGGGGAGGCCGGCGTACGCTCTTGGTGGGCGGCGTGATGTGCGGTGCGGCGCTGTTCATGGCAAGCAGCCTGCAACAGATTGGGATTCAATACACCAGCGTGGGCAAGGCGGGCTTTATCACGGCCTGCTACATCGTGCTCGTGCCGCTGCTGGGCCTGCTGCTGGGCAAGCGCTGCGGGGTCTCTGTCCTGGCGGCGGTCGGGCTGGCGCTCGTGGGATTGTACCTGCTTTGCGTGACGGAGGCGCTTTCGGTGGGCATGGGCGATTTGCTGATGCTTGGGTGCGCGCTGATGTTCTCGGTGCATATTCTGGTGATCGACTTCTTTGCGCCGCGAGCGGATGGCGTGGCGCTCTCATGCATCCAGTTCTTCGTATGCGCGCTGCTCAGCGCGGTGCCGGCGCTGGCATTGGAGCGTCCGAGTATGGCCGGGCTGGCGGCTGCCTGGGTGCCGGTGCTGTATGCCGGCGTGCTCTCCAGCGGCGTGGGCTATACCCTGCAGGTGATCGGGCAGAGGGGAATGAACCCAACCGTTGCCTCGCTGATTCTGAGTCTTGAATCCTGCGTATCCGTGCTTGCGGGATGGCTGCTCATCGGCGAACGGCTGACCGGCCGCGAGCTGACCGGCTGCGCAGTGATGTTTGCGGCGATCGTGCTGGCGCAGCTGCCGCGGCGGGAAGAAAAGCCGCAACGGACTGTTGGGCAGGAGGCGTGAAAGGCACAGAGCGCGGCATGGATGCCGGCTGAGGAAACGATGGGGAACGTGGTGAACGCGCGGGCGATGGCCCTGAAACGGGGCTTTCGGCGGACGGTGTGGCGCGTTTATGCTGACCCTCAAAACAAAAAGCGGCGCCCCGGATCATTCCGGGGCGCCGTTTGATGCGCAGATCAATGGAAGTCGTGGAAGAACAGCATGCCGTTGGTTATGCCCGCATCCGTGGGCATCATCGCAAAGTACAGGTTGCTCGCCGCGTGCTTGATGACAGTCTTCCAATTGTTGCGCTGGATGTTATCGTTCTTCATCATGATGCAATTCGAGCCCTCAGCGCCGCTACCGGCATAGACGCTCTTGTCGTTGAGGTACC